>CAUJED010000068.1:0-18081 GCA_963169535.1 Bacteroidota bacterium
GGAAAGCTACCGGTTGGATGGCGCAGTGCAGGCCGTGGTGCTGGATGCGCAGGGCCGTGAGGTGCTGCGGCAGCGCGTGGGCACTAATACCACGGAACTGCGCGGCCAAGTGGATGTGGCCGGGTTGCCAGCGGGCCTGTATTTCTTGCACCTGCGTGATGAGGTGCGTTGGTTGGCGGGAAGCAAGGTGGTGGTGGAGTAGGGCAGGAACGCCCGGAAATGTGTGCACACCCGGTCGGTCTGGTGGGGCCAAGGTTCCGGATCCCCGGCGGAACGGGGGTGCGGCAGCCCCCGAACTTTCAGCCCTGCCGGTAACCGTGCCAGCCTTCCCCACGTATCTTTGGCGTTGTCCTCAGCCCAAGGCGGATCTTGGCGGCGCATCATCCATCGCAAGGATGGGCGGCGCAACGGGTGGGGGACGGGCATAACAAACTACGCATGCGCATACGGAACGCAGGAGTCCTGGTCGCGGGGCTGGTGATGCTGACCCTCGGAGGCTGCATCGGGAGTAAGACCATCAACTACCTGAACGACCCTTCGCTGAGCAATGGCTCCAGCAAGCTCTTCGAGAACCGCAAGTTCGAGTACCGCCTTCAGGTGAACGACGTGCTCTCCATCCGGGTGATGGGGTTGGACGATGCCACCAGTCGGTTCTTCAACGTGGAAAGCCAGGCGAACGGGAGCATCGTGACCGATGCGGCCATGTACGTGAACGGCTATTCGGTGGATAAGAACGGGCAGGTGCAACTCCCCACCGTTGGCAAGATCAAGGTGCAAGGGCTCACCATCGGCGAGGCACAGGAGCTGGTCCAGCGCAAGATCAACGAATTCTTCACCAATGCCACGGTGATCCTGAAGATGGTGAACTGGCGGTTGAGCGTGTTGGGCGAAGTGAGCCGCGCGGGATCCTATCAAGTGTACAACAACCAGATCACCATCCTCGACGCCTTGGCCATGGCGGGTGGGCCGAACGAGTTCGCCGATAAATCGCACGTGACCCTGATGCGGCAAAGCGAGCGTGGGGTACAGGCCTTGTACGTGGACCTCTCCGACACGCAGGTGTTGAGCTCCGAGTACTACTACCTCTTGCCCAACGACATCGTGTACGTGCCCGCTCTTCGCGCCCGGCCGGGCAGGCTGAACCTGGAACTCGTCACCATCCTGGTGGGAGCCACCACGGCGGCGGCCTTGTTGTACACCGCCATCAACAACGCCAAGTGATGAACGTCGCTCCTTCCGCGGACACCATCGACCTGCGTGCGATATTCGGGAAGATCCGATCCCGGTGGTGGTGGTTCCTGATCACCGTGCCCCTGGCGCTGGCCGTGGCGATCGCCTACGTGAAGACCACGCCGAAGAAGTTCGATGTGGGGGCGGTCATGCTCCTGGGCAACAAGAAGCGCACCGGGTTCAGCGAGAACTCCGAGTTCATCAAGGGCACTTCCTACCTCAGCAACAGCGTGGACCTGGAGGATAACCTGGCCGTGCTCACCTCCAACAAGATCATGACCAGTACGCTCCAGCGGCTGGATTTCGGGATCAGCTACTACGCCACCAAGTACTTCCTCAAACAGGAGCAGTACGCCTACCCGCCCTTCTTCGTGAAGCTGGACAGCATGGCCATCCAGGTGATCGATGTCCCCATCGAAGTGGAGGTGGACCGCGCGGCACGGACCTACCGTGTGAAAGCCCAGGGCAAGAACGTGCGATTGTATAACGTGAAGACCCAGGAGGTGCTGCCGGAATTGATCGAGAAGTACGAAGTGGACCAGGTGGTGCCGATGGATTCCATGTTCGTGGGCGACCGCCTGAGCTTCCGGATCAAGTTCCCGGAGGATCGTGTGTACGACAAGAACACGAAGTACCATTTCGAGATCTATAGCCTAAAGGACCTGGTACGGGTGTACCGGGCCATGACCATGGCCGTGCCGTTGAGCGACGAAAGCAACGTGGTCAACCTCAGCATCCAGGTGGAGGTGGTGGAGAAGGGGCAGGCGTTCCTCAACAAGTTGATGGAGACCTACATCGACTACGAGTTGGACAAGCAGCAGCAGAAGGGGCGTAAGACCATCGACTTCATCGACAAGCAGATCGGTACGGTTTCCGATTCGTTGCAGAAGGTGGAGAACAGCATGGAGCAGTTCCGTGGTGTGAGCGGAGGCATGATCAACACGGCGAGCACCCAGGATGCCCTGTTCCAGGAACGGAGCCGCCTGGAAGATGAGCGCTCCAACATCCTGAAGCGCCGGAACTACTGCTCGTCGGTCCTGAGCAAGATCCGCTCCTCGTCGGACCTGCGCAACGTACCGGCCCCCTCCTCGTCGGGGATCGACGACCCGGTGCTGAACAACCTGGTGATCGAGATCACCAAGCTTTCCGCCGACCTGGCCGCGCAGAACCTGAGCACCGGTGCACGGAGCAACCCCACGGTGATCGCCATGGAGCGCAAGCTCAACAACCTGAAGAGCTCCTTGGCACAGACCGCCGAGAGCCTGGTGGAGCAGGCGGACATCAGTTTGGCCGAGGTGAATCGACGCCTGGGCCGTACGAACTTCCAGTACAGCCAGCTGCCGGAGAACGAGCGCCAGCTGGTGAACATCGAACGGAAGTTCAAGCTGAGCGACAACCTGTACAACTACCTGATGGAGAAGCGTGCCGAGGCCGGCATCGCCATCGCCAGCGACCAGGTCGACAAGTCCGTGGTGGACACGGCCCGCATGCTGGGCTTCAAACACGTGTCGCCCAGCAAGAGCAAAGTGCTTGGACTGGCGTTCTTCCTGGGGCTCTTCCTCCCTGTGGGGTTCATCTTCCTGCGCGATCTGGTCCGGGACCGGATCGACAATGTGGAAGAACTCAAGCGCCTGAGCCGCCTGCCTGTGCTCGCCGTGATCCCCGCCAGCAAGCGCAAGCGGATCACCGCGGATGAGCCCAAGTCCTTGCTCGCCGAATCGTTCCGTACGGCACGGGTCAACCTGCATTACCTGAACGCGAACTCCGCGCGGCAGGTGATCGGATTCACCTCCTCATCGAGCGGCGAGGGCAAGACCTTCTGCGCCGTGAACCTGGCCACCGTGATGGCACAGGCCGGCAAACGGGTGCTGCTGATCGATGCCGACATGCGGCGGCCCAACGTGGCGCGTATGCTGGAGTTGGCCGAAGGCCCTGGACTTTCCACCTGGCTCATCGGCGAGACCACGCTGGACAAGCTCATCGGCCGCACCGATGTGCCAGGGCTGGACGTGATCACCGCGGGGCCGATCCCGCCGAACCCGCTGGACCTGGCGGAAAGCCCGAAGATGGCCGAACTCATCACGGCGGTGCGGGGACGGTACGACCAGGTGGTGATCGACGCATCACCGCTGGGGCTGGTGAGCGAATACGTGCTCTTGATGCAGTTGGTGGATGTTACCCTGTACGTGGTGCGCGAGGGTAAGACCGGCCGTAGCGCCCTGCGTATGATCAACGAGATGGTCGACCAGAAGAAGGTGACCAACGTTGACCTGGTCCTCAATGATGTGCGTAGCCGGAACGATGAGGGCTACGGCTACTACACGAAGTAGGCGGGAGGGCACCAATGACCCAGTCGGCGGGATTCCGGAAATACCTGAACAACTTCTCCTGGTTGTTCGTGGACCGCGTGGTGCGCATGGGGCTGATCCTGGCCACCACGATCATCGTTAGCCGGTATCTTGGCGTGGAGCGTATCGGCCAGCTCAACTATGCGCTGGCCATCGTCAGCATCGCCATGGTGCTCACCTCATTGGGTGCCAACGAGATCGTTGCGCGCGACTTGGTGCGGCATCCCGAGCGAAAGGACGAGCTGCTCGGAAGCACCTTCGCGATCAAACTCGCTGGAGGCATCGCGCTCAACGTAGGGCTCTTCATCTATGTCCTGGTGAAGGGCATGGACGCGTTCACCGTGCTGTTGGTCATGATCTCGGCGTCGGCCGAGTTGCTGAAATGGAGCACGGTGATCGACTACTATTTCATGGCCCAGGTCCGGGGCAACGTGGCCGCCAAGGTCAACATCGCCAGCACCCTGATCTCATCGGGGTACAAACTGCTGTTGGTCTGGTACCAAGCACCGCTGATCTGGTTCGCTTGGGGCTACTTCGCCGAAACGCTCACCTACACGCTGGGTTTCGTCTGGGTCTATCAACGCAATGGCCTTCGCTTACGCAGTTGGAAGCCCCGTTGGCGCATGGTGCGCTACATCCTCGACCAGAGCTGGCCGATGCTCCTCTATGGCTTCGCCCTACAGGCCCAGCTGAAGATCGACCAGGTGATGATCAAGGACCTGCTCAGCAGCAGGCTTGGTGAGACCTTCGCGAACATCGAGCTGGGCCAGTATTCCATCGCGGTGAAGATGCTGGAGGCCATCGCCTTCATGCCCCTCATCGTGCAATTGGCGGTGGCGCCGGCCATCGCCAAGGCCCGGATAGTGGATGTCTCCCTGTACCACGAACGGCTCACCAACCAGTATCGGTTGATGTTCGCGATGTTCCTGGTCACCGCCATCCCGATGTACTTCCTTTCCGAGTGGGGCATCGTGTTGCTCTACGGGGAGGAGTTCCGCGAGGCCGGTCGGTTGCTCGCGCTCTTCGCCTTCCGCCTGGTGTTCTCGTACATGGGTGTGGCCAAGGGGAGTTTCATCACCAATGAGAGCCTGTTCAAGTTCTCGCTGATCACCTCGGTGCTTGGCGCGGTGATCAACATCAGCCTCAACGCCTGGTTGATCCCGTGGCTGGGCGCGCGTGGGGCGATCTGGGCATCGGCCATTTCCTTCTTCGTGAGCATATTCGTGGTGGATCTTTTTACGGCGCGCACACGTATCAACTTCCGCTTGATGATGAACGGTATGTTGACGTTCTGGAAATTGCGGGCGGCGAAATGATGGAATTGGTGCGATCATGAGCGAGTTCACCCCAACAGCTCCGTTGCGGACCGCGGTCCTGCTCACGGCGTTCAGCCGGTACGACACTGCCTCGCGGGTGATGGAGTCCATTCGTGCGGCCAGGCCCCCCAGGCTCTATTTCGCTTGCGACGGACCGCGCAACGCGGAGGAGAAGGTGCGTACCGACAAGGTCCGCAGCCTGGTGGATCACGTGGATTGGCCGTGCGAGGTGCATACCCGTTTCGCCGAGACCAACCAGGGGCTGAAGAAGGCCATGATCGGGAACATGGACTGGTTCTTCAGCAACGAGACCGAAGGGATCGTGTTGGAGGACGATACCGCGCCGGTGCTGAGTTTCTTCTGGTTCTGCGAGGAGTTGCTGGAGCGCTACCGGAACGACCAGCGTATCTGGTGGATCCTGGGCAACAATCTGATGGCCGACCCGCTGGCCAGGCCCGAAGGCTCCTACTATTTCTCGCAGCATGGCTATGGTGCACCCTGGGGGTGGGCGGGCTGGAGGCGTTCCTGGGAGCGTTATGATGGTGATATGCAGGCCTGGCCCAAGGTTAAGGACACCCCGGAGTGGAACGCCTTCTTCCTGAGCCGCGCCGAACGCCGCGAAGCCCAGGCCCTCTTCGAGGCCACATGGAGCGGGGCCATCAAGACCTGGGATTTCCAGCACGATTTCGCTCGTATCCTGCATAAGGGCATCACCATCATCCCGGAGCACAACCTGGTGCGCAACATCGGTTTCGAGGGTACGGGCACCAACACCGTCCAAGGCTTCGATCCGCGGAATGTGGACAACGCCTGCGACACGCCCTTCCCGTTGGTGCACCCTACGGAAGTGGTGGTGGACGAACTCCGCGACCTGGTGTACTTCAATACGTTCATCCGTCCGCCGCTTTTCAGACGGGTGAAATCAACGGTGAAGAGCCTGCTGCCCCGCCAAGTGGACGAGGCGATCACTCCATTCCTCTCGAAGCTGCAGAAGAAGCTCGGGGGGTGATCTTCCTCCGAAGGCCGCCCATCGGAAAGGACGAAGCCGCATCTTTGTGAGGTCGTCTTAACCGCATCTCCGTGCTGCTGTCCAAGCGCAAGCTCATCAACGCCCTCTTCCTGCTCTCGTTCCCGATCTATGGGATCGGCATGTATGTAGGGTATAAGTCGAGCATCTCGCAAGGTACCGTAGTGGCAGTGGCCGGGTTCCTGGCCATCATCTTCATCCATGTCTTCGACCTCATCGCGCAGCGCAGCGTTCGTAGCATGGTCACCGCCAAATACTGGTGGGGTCTCCTTTTCCTGATCTCGCTCATAGCGTCGATGTGGAAGGCCCTTGGCGAGCATTTCCCAGGAGCTACCATGGCGAATACCGTGGCGTACACCATCATGTTCCTGGCACCGTTCCATGCCGCCATCATCGTGCACATACGCAACCGGGATCAACCCGATTTCGATTTCGCACGCATGGTGCTCATCAGCCTGTGCTTGTTCCTGGGCATCAACCTGCTGGGCGTGGCGGTGGGCATGCGCAACGTGTTGCATCACATCGATGGTCGTCTCAACCTGCCATTCGTGCTGGGGATCTACGATGCCGCCCACATGCTGGCCATGATCAACCTCATGCTGCTGTTCTACATGAAGGATCCCGTGAAACGCCCGGTGAGGTTCCTGGGCTTGCTCGTGTTCTTCCTGGTGAACATGGTGCTCATGCTGAAGGTGAACAGCCGTCTATCGTTCATGACCTTCATCCTGCTCATGGGGCTCTTCATGTTCCGTATGGTCGGCCGTGCAAAGCTGATGTTCCCGCTGTCGCTCTTCACCATGAGCCTCCTCACCAACTTCGCACTGCTGGTCTACACCATCCTCACCCTGCCGTTCATGCAGGCCATCGTATCGCGGGTGAACAAGGAGGATGTCACCACCTTCAACAACCGCACCACGGTTTGGGATGTGGGGTGGAACTGGCTGGAGAAGGACCGCCACGGACTGCTCCTGGGCCATGGCTACCAGGGGCAGATCCACCTCAAGGGCTGGGATCACATTGCCGTCGTCTTCAATGTGAAGGACGTACAGAACGTTCACATGCACAGCACCTTCATGCAGACCCTGATCAACCAGGGTGTCGCGGGCTATGCGTTGTTGCTGGTGGTGGTTTGGTTCACCTTCCAGTACTTCCGGAAGCGTTATCGCGAGGGGGCGTTGGAAGCGCCGCTGTTCGCCCTGGTGGTGTACATGCTGTTCATCCTCCAGATCGATATCGTGTGTTACGGCAACGATTTCGGCAATGCGCTGCTGCTCTGTGTGTTCGCCATGGTGGTGATGGATCCCAAGCACATCACCCGGAAGCCACGTGCCTTGGACGGAGGCCTGCTGGCCCCCGTGCCTACCGCAACACCAGGCGGTGATGCTGCCTGATGGTGGCGCTGTGCAGAACCACCGTGTAGTGTCCGCTTCGCAGGTCGGTGGGCAGTGGCACCTCGGTGGCACCGGTGGCCATCCGTGCCAGGTGCACGCGGCGGCCGCTGGCGTCGAAAAGCTCCACTTCCACCTCCGTGCGCATCGCTTGGGAGAGGAAGAGGGACTGGCCTTGTGACAAGGGGTTGGGGAACAGACGCACGTCCTGTTCCGCTGCTGTGGTTGCGCCCTCTTCCACCGCGGTGGATAGGCCGCAGAGGGGTCCATCCTCCTTAGCCAGAACGATGGAGCCGAATGCTCCCAGGGAGATGGCCTCACTGTGGATACCACCGTTCACATCGCGCCAGCAACCCGTGAGGGGGAACTCGGCCGCGCTGTTCGTGGGGTTGGTGAAGAGCACATGGCGCGTGCGGGGATCCACGTTCTGCACGGTGGCCCTGTACAGCTCCACGTTGTCCAGGAGGTAGCTGGGCTCGTTGAAATGATTGGCGAAGATCATCATGCTGGGCTCGCTCAGGCTGCTCTGGAACAGGAGGGTGACATCGCGCCGCTGGGTGTCGAAGGGGATGTAGCGGGCGTAGATGGAGTTCGGGGTCGCGGCCTGGGACTGGCCTTTCAGGTCGGCGCGTACGGTGCCATGGGCCGTGCTCTGGATGCTGAACTTGAGCTCATACCAGCTGCCGCTCTGCACGGTCATCATGTTGTCCGTGCGCAGGTAGAACTCCGGCGATCCGGCATTGGAGCCGTAGGTCACCTTCGCGGCACCGTTGTCGAGGGAGCCGGGTTGGTGCTGGATCTGCCCTTGGGTGGGCCATCCGCTCCAGCCACTGGTGTTGTAGTCGAAGGTGCCGTTGCTGATCAGGTTGGCGCTGGTCCGTTCCACCACCTCCTGGGCGTTCTCCAGGTTCGGGTAGCGCGTACTTCCGGCCTCCTCGTTGCGCTCTGCGCGCCAACGCTCCAAGGTGTAGTTCTTCACATAGCCCCCCTGGGTGTTGATCACCTTGATGCTCAATTCCTCGTACGGGTTGAAGTAGCGGTTGTTGGTGAAGGTGCCGAAGTCGACCAGGTTGGTGCCATGCACATGGTACTGTTGCACACAGCGCTGTTCCTTGGAGAGGCAGTACAGGATGTTGCCGCTGTACACATCGTTGTAGTTGGGCACGTGGTAGGGTGGTGCGGCGTTCGGGCCGTTCACATTGCTCTGGTCCGTGATGCTCAACTGGATGTCGTTCCCGTAAAGCACGTTGTCCCGGACCTCGAGGTTGGTGGACACCTTGGTGTGATCCACATGGATGCCAGCCGTGCTGCAGTCGAACACGGTGTTGCGGCGCACGATGATGTTCTTGATCACCGAGTTGCCGAAGTAGATGCCCATGCCGATCTGGGCGTTGATGAAGTAGTCGGCCGCCACGCTCTCCATGTTACCTCCCACGTCGGAGATGATGTTGTCCTGGATCACGGCACCATCGGCACTATCCCAGTAGATGCCGCCTCCATCGTTCACGGTCATCAAGGCGTGGGAGATCCGGTTCTTCTCCACCAAGGGGTTGCCGCCGAGGAAGAGGCCGGAATTGCCGGTGCGCGTGATCTGATTACCCCGTACCACATTGCCGTTGCCCGAGACATACATCCCGTAGTAGCCCCAGAACGATTCCCCCATTCCGGGACGTAGGGCGATGTCCTCCACCACGTTGTTCTCCACCGTGGAGTTGTTGTCCAACAGGCCCATGCCGGAAGCATAGGTGTGATGGATGTTGTTGTTCGTGTACGTACCGTTGTTGCCATAGCTCCGGATACCGAAATAGGAGCGGTCGAAGGAGCAAGCCGTTACGGTGACGTTGGAGCCGGTGTTGTAAACCCCGGCGTGCTTGTGGTGCCGGAATGCGAGGTCGCGGATGGTGATGTACTGGCGTTGCCAGCCCACTTCCACCCCGTTCTCGTACACCGAGGCCAGCACCTGGAGGGAGTTCGGGTCGGCATTGTTCGGCGCATGGAAGTAGAGGGTGCCGGTGGCGGCATCGTGGTACCACTCACCGGGGCTGTCGAGTTCGCTGAGTCTGTTCTGGAGGAAGAAGCCCCACCCGTAGTTGCCCGGGTTGTACACGATGGCCGGGAACTGGATGCTGGTACCCGTGTGGCCGCTGACCACGGCGTTCTCGTAGCACCAGTTGGTGCTGCGCAGGACGAGCTCGGCGCCGTTCCAATGTCCGTTGGCCTGGGTGATGCCACTGCTGGTGAGCTGTGTGGTGCTTGCGCTGTTCACGCGGAGCCAGCCGGTGTTCGGGAAGCGGGCCAACGTCATCAATTCCGTGCCCATGTGCACGTACTTCACCCCTTGTGCCACGTTCGCCTTCCAAATGTTCCCTTGGTGCAAGGTCCAGCCGGACACCTGTACAGCACCGGAGATCACGGGTAGGGCCCCGGAGCCATAGCTTCCGATCACGATAGGCTGGCTGGCGGAGCCGTTGCTGTTGATGGTGAAGTGCCCTGGATAGGTGCCGCCGCGTTCGAAGAGGACCTGGTCGCCGGGCTGGAGCGCACCGTTCACCTGTTGCAGGCGGCCTATGGTGCGCCAAGCCGTGGCCGCGCTGGTGCCGTTGTTGGAGTCGCTGCCGCTGTGGGAGAGGTAGTACGTGGTGGCGCCGAGCGGACTGGTAAGGAAGGCGGTGGCGAGCAGAATGGCGTAGGAGAGAGGGCGCATGGGCACGAGGTTCTGCTCCGTTCAACCCGGTACGGCATGCATCGGTTGCGTTGATCCGACGAATGGCATCCTACTATCGACCGGCACTGACCTCCAGGGGCCGGGGTTCCACCCGTTCCTGTTGAAACCCGGCTGGGCCACCCCCCGATCGGGTCGTTGTCCCCGATACTTTTGGACGGTGCCAGAGTTAGCCACACGCTCCCCGATCCGCGTACTCGTCGTTGGCCAGACGCCCCCTCCGCACCATGGGCAGGCCATCATGATCGCGCGCTTGCTCGAGCTGCGCTCCGACCAGGTCCGGCTTTACCATGTTCGTCTTGCCTACTCCGACGATATCGGCAGTGTGGGCCGGTTCGCCTTCCGGAAGGTGTGGATCCTCTTCACCACCATCCTGCAGGTGTGGTGGGCCCGTGCCCGGCATGGGACCACCGTATTGTATTACCCGCCCAGCGGCCCGGCCATGGTGCCCGTTCTGCGCGATATCGTGTTCCTGATCGCCACCCGCTGGTCGTTCAAGCGCACGGTGTTCCATTTCCACGCCGGGGGCGTCTCTGGCATCGCCGAACGGCTTCCAGGTCCACTTCGGCCACTTTTCCGGTGGGCTTATCGCAGGCCGGACCTCGCCATCCGTACGGCACCACAGAACCCCGACGACGGGGCGGCTTTCGGCGCCATACGCAACGTGGTGGTGCCCAATGGGGTGGAGGATATGCGCGGTACGGTGCCCGAGGTCACGGCAGCACCCGGTGCGCCCTTGAACATCCTGTTCACCGGGGTGATGACCGAAGGCAAAGGCGTGCTGGTGGCGTTGGAGGCCTTCCGGCTCGCGGTTTCCGAAGGGTTGAACGCGAACCTGGACATGATGGGCAAGTGGAGCAGTGATGCCTTCCGCGACCAGTGCGAAGGCTTCGTGCGGCAACATGGCCTGTCGGACCGTGTACGGTTCATCGGGGTGCTCAGTGGCCAGGAGAAGTTCCAGCGGTTCGCCGCGTGCGACATCTTCTGCTTCCCTTCCCACTACGAGGCGGAGACCTTCGGATTGGTGCTGTTGGAGGCCATGCAGTTCGCCAAACCGGTCGTTAGCACCGTGTGGCGCGGTATCCCATCCGTGGTCACCGACGGGCGGAACGGCTTCCTCGTACCCGTTCGTCAACCGCGCGCGGTGGCCGATAGGCTGCTCGCCCTTCGCGATCCGGAGCTCCGCAGGACCATGGGGCTGGAGGGGCGGCGCATCTTTGAGCAGGATTTCACGTTAAAAGCCTTTCACCGCAACATGGAACGGGAGCTCGTGTCCCTTTCTCAAGCGGTCGAAAGCACATGAACGCCGCACTCGCCAGCCCATCGCGCTCCGTCGTGGACCGAACCGAACCACACCATAGCCCCGTGTCGCTTCCCAAACTTCCCGTGCTCACGGTGGATATCACCGTGGGCAGCTTCACGGACCAGGTCAAGGTCATCTGCGATCTGGGGCAGGCGCATACCTCCTCGTATGTCTGTTGCGTGAACGCCCACATGACGGTGGAGGCGCGCGAGCCGGGGTTCGCGCAGGTGGTGAACGGTGCTGACCTGGCCACGGCCGATGGCATGCCGGTGCTCAAGGCCTTGCAGTGGTTCCATCGGGTGCCGCAAGAGCGGGTGGCGGGCAATGATCTGATGCCGGCCTTGTTGGAGGAGGCCGCGCGCCGTGGGCTCGGGGTGTACCTCTACGGCTCGTCCGACGAAGTGCAACGGCGGATCATTGACCGGGCGGCGCGCGAGCTGCCCAGCCTGCGCATCGTGGGGCGATGGTCGCCGCCCTTCAGGCCCGTGGATCAGATGGATCTCGCCGGCGATGCCCAACGGATCAACGGATCAGGGGCCCACATCGTCCTGGTCTCCCTGGGCTGTCCCAAGCAAGAGCGCTGGATGGCGACCATGAAAGGGAAGGTGAACGGGGTCATGTTGGGGATCGGGGGGGCGTTCCTGTTGTATGCCGGGATCGACAAGCGGGCGCCGAAATGGATGCGCGACCTTTCGCTCGAGTGGCTCTACCGCCTTTGGCTGGAGCCTCGGAGGCTTTGGCGCCGGTATGTGGTGACCAATAGCCTATTCCTCGTCTTATTCTTCAACGAAGCACTTCGGAGGGCATGGGGTGGGTCGCGCCAAGGGAAATGAAGACCAACGGACCTGTCCAGGGATCGTGGTGCCGAGGTAAGGAAGGGTTGGAGGCGAGCTGAACTTCGACGAACGAATAAATTTTGTCGACAAGTTTGACAATGGCTCGACGGGTGCTCTACATTTGGCGAACTCGCAGTTTGGACCGGGACAAGGCTTGGGTAGGAACACACCATGGAAAAGACGATCGGAACAGTACAGCGCCCTGGGCTCCGCAGCGTAAGCGGTGCCGAGTTGAGCACTGAACTATCTACCTTGCTCCGTTCAGGCAGAACCTCATTACACAACGTGCAGACCGGACTGAACAAAGTGCTCACACTGGAGCCACTGACCACCGTCAAGGACCTGGTGATCGTGGGTGATGGTCCTGCTGCCGAAGAGATCTTCCGGTATTGCGAGGATCAAACGGTGCGCGGTTACCGGTTCCGTGGCATTTTCAACGATGAGCCGATCACCGGCCTTTTGGGACAACGTCGGGTGGGTGATGTGGAGGCCGTACGGTCGTTCGCGGTCCAGAACCGGATCGATATCCTGTACTGTGCCCTGCCGGGCACGCGCCGGGCCGACATCACCGACCTGATGGAGTTCTGCGAGCGCAACACCATCCGTTTCCGGGTGATCCCCAGTGCGGAAAGCTTCATTCCGGTAGTGAAGACCTCGGAGCTGGAGTTCCATGGAGAGGTGCCGGTGAGCAAGATCCGGCGCGAGCCCCTGGATAGTGCCACGGCGCGGTGGATGAAGCGGGCCTTCGACATCGTCTTCTCCTTCTGCGTGATCGTCTTCGTGTTCTCGTGGCTCTTCCCGTTGCTGGCCCTCCTGGTCAAGCTGTCGAGCAAGGGCCCCGTGTTCTTCAAGCAGAACCGGCTGGGGCGCGATAACAAGGAGTTCGTGTGCTGGAAATTCCGCAGCATGCGCATGAACGCGGAGGCCGATAGCAAACAGGCCACCAAGAACGACCCTCGGGTGACCAAGGTGGGAGCCTTCCTGCGCAAGAGCAACCTGGATGAGATGCCGCAGTTCTTCAATGTGTTCATGGGGCAGATGAGCGTGGTGGGGCCGCGCCCACACCCCCTGCGCCTCAACGACCAATACCGCGACATCATCGATAAGTACATGGTGCGGCACTTCGTCCGGCCGGGCATCACCGGTTGGGCACAGGTGAATGGCTTCCGAGGCGAGACACGCACCCCGGAACTCATGGAGCGCCGGGTGGAACTCGATGTGTGGTACCTGGAGAACTGGTCGTTCTGGCTGGACCTGAGGATCGTGGTGAAGACCGTGACCAACATGCTCGGCAAGGAGGAGAACGCCTACTGAAATCGATGGATCCGAACTTGAGCCCCGCTTCGGCGGGGCTTTTTCTTGCAGAACGCTTCCCCGGATCAAGGAACATGCTATATTTGCGCTCCCTTTTCGGAAAAGGCAACGAACGTCATGGCCAACCACAAGTCCGCACTCAAGCGTGTCCGTCAGACCGAGACCCGCAACGAACGCAACCGCTTCCAGAGCAAGACCACGCGCAATGCGGTGCGCAAACTGCGTGCAACCGCTGATAAGAAGGAAGCGGAGAAGCTCCTGCCCGAGGTGAACTCCATGCTGGACAAGCTGGCCAAGAACAACCTGATCCACAAGAACAAGGCGTCCAACCTGAAGTCTTCGGTGAAGCGCCACGTGAACACGTTGAAATAACCGGCTCCGCCAGTTCCTTACCTTGGACAGGTCCTCGATCGAGGGCCTGTTCCCATTTCATACCTTCAATGATGTCTGGAGGCCCCAGCAAGCTCACCATCCCGGAATGGTCCAAGGACGATCGGCCACGGGAGCGGTTGCTGGCGCGCGGTGTGAAGGCCTTGAGCGATGCGGAGCTGGTGGCCATCCTGATCCGCAGCGGCACCCCCACCGACAGTGCGCTGGACCTGGCGCGCATCATCCTGAGCCAGGCGGGCAACGACCTGCATAAGCTCGCCGGGCTGGGCGTGAATGAGCTCATGCGGATCCATGGGGTGGGCGAAGCCAAGGCCATGAGCATCGTGGCCGCCTTGGAGCTGGGGCAGCGCCGCCGCGACCTCAACGTGAGCCAGCGCCCCTTGATCGTGGACAGCCGCTCGGCCTTCGAGCTGCTGCAACCTGTGCTGGGCGATCTGCCTTATGAGGAGTTCTGGCTGTTGTTGTTGGACCGGGGCAACCGCCTGATCAACCGGTACCAAGTGAGTCAGGGCGGCATGCACGGGACGGTGGCCGATCCCAAGCGCATCTTCAAGGAGGCCTTGGACCAGCGCGCCAGCGCGGTGATCCTCTGCCACAACCACCCCAGTGGCCAGTTGCGGCCCAGTACGGAGGATATCATGCTCACGCGCAAACTCGTGGAGGGCGGGCGTTTCCTGGATATCGTGGTCCAGGACCATCTGATCGTGACCAGCAGCGGCTATTACAGCTTCGCGGATAATGGCCAATTGAACTGATCGATGGCTCAAGCGCTTCGGATCCTGACCGTGGTAGGGGCTCGCCCCCAATTCATCAAAGCAGCGGCGTTGGGTAGGGCGATCGCGGGGAAGTTCGCCGGCCGGATCGAAGAAACACTGTTGCACACGGGCCAGCATTACGATACGTCCATGAGTGCGGTGTTCTTCGAGGAACTGGGGCTGCGTACACCGGCGGTGTGTATCGGGTCAACGCCGGAAAGTGCGGCCCACCTTGGGCGCATGATGGATGGGGTGGGGACGTACCTGGCCAATGATCGCCCGGATCTGATGCTCGTCTATGGCGATACGAACAGCACCTTGGCCGGTGCCATGGCCGCCCGGCGCATGGGTGTGCCTGTGGCCCATGTGGAGGCCGGCCTGCGTGCCTACGACAATAGCATGCCCGAGGAGGAGAACCGGGTGCTGGTGGATCATGCGAGCACCTGGCTGTTCTGCCCCACGGCATCGGCATCCGCCAACTTGGCCGCGGAAGGCATCGCAGGAGATGCCTCACGACCTCTTGGGGCGCGCAACCCCTCCGTTCGCTTGGTGGGCGACGTGATGTTGGACAACACCTTGCATTACGCGGCACAGGCGCGCACCCGGCCTGTGGTGGAACGGCTGGGCCTTCGGGATCGGGCGTACTTGGTGGCTACCGTGCACCGTGCGGGTACAGCGGACGATCCCGCGGTGATGCAAGGGCTTCTTGCCGCATTCAGCGGGATCCATTCGGCCACGGGATCCGAGGTGGTGATGCCTATGCACCCCCGTACGGCGCGCACCGTGGCCGGTCTAGATGGAGGGGTATGGCCCGGAGTGCGGATCGTACCTCCCATGGGCTACCTCGATATGTTGGCCTTGGTGGATGCCTCCCAAGGCGTGCTCACCGATAGCGGCGGTCTTCAGAAGGAGGCTTGTTTCTTGGGCAAGCGCTGTTTGATCCTCCGCGACCGTACGGAATGGGGGGAGCTGTTGGGTGCGGGAGGTTCCTTCCTGGTGGGCACCGATACCGAGCGTATCGTGGCCGAAGGGCGGCATCTTTTGGAGCCCTATCCAGCACCGGCGGTGGACGCCTTCGGCGATGGTCACGCGGCGGAACGCATCTGTGAAGAACTCCTGAGGCAAGCATGATCCGATCGGTCTTGTCATACGTTGGATCCTTCGCGGGAGCTTTGACGCGACCGCGACCGCGTGCGTTGATCCTGGCCCACGCCAGAGGCGTGTCGGGTGAGGCCGGGGATCGGCGAGCGGCGCTGCGTGCCGCACTGGGTTACCTCCTGCGGGCCCAACAGCAGGGTGAGGATGCAGGGATGGGCAGCTACCACCTGGATCACGGTTGGGGCGCCTCCTATCCCGAGACCACGGGGTATGCGATCCCCACGTTGCTTGCGGCCGCTGACCTGCTCGGTGTACCCGCATATCGGGAGGCGGCGATCCGTGCGGCAGAATGGCTGCTCACGATCCAGCGTGCCGATGGTGGCTGGCAAGGTGGGCGTGTGGGCGAAGGCCGGTCGAGCGTCGTATTCAATACGGCACAGGTGGTACGAGGCATGCTGGCCGCCCATGCGCACACCCAGCGTGCGGAGTTCCTGGAGGCCGCGATGCGGGCCGGTGGGTGGATGGCCGCGGTGCAGGATGCCGATGGGGCCTGGCGCGGCTCCAATTTCATGGGTGTGGCCCGTGTGTACGATACCTACGTGGACGCCCCTTTGCTGCGGCTCCATGGGCTCACGGGTTCCGAAGCACTGCGGTCGGCGGCACTACGCAACCTGGAGTGGGTGTTGCAACAGCGCCGGACCAATGGTTGGTTCGCCAACGCGGATAACACGATCAAGCACAACCGAAGGCCCATCACGCACACGATCGCGTACACCTTGGATGGGCTGGTGGAGTGTGGTGTGATCACCGGCGACCAACGCTTTCTGGATGCCGCTCGGCCGGCGGCCCACCTGCTGGCGGAGCGGTTCCTCGCCGAAGGCCGTCTGAATGGCCGCTACGATGCCTCCTGGGCTGGCACTGAATACCCGCTCATGACCGGGTGTGCACAGCTGGCCATCGTATGGTCGCGCCTTGATGCGATCCTCCCGGACGCGGGTCTTCGCGAGGCCCGTTCGCGGATGGTGACCTACCTGGAGAAGGTGCAGCGGCTGTCCGACCAAGGGCCTGCGGCCATCCACGGGGCCATGCCCGGCTCCTTCCCATTGTGGGGGCGATATGAGAAGTTCGCCTTCCCGAATTGGGGTACGAAATACTTCGCCGACGCGTTGCTTTGTGCCGAAGGCCACCCGCCGGCCCATTAACACCGTGGAACGCTTCGATCCGATCCTTCTCTTCGAGCAAGCCGCTGCGCTCTGGCCAGAGCGACCGGCCCTTCAAGTGGGTGGTGAAGTGTACAGTTATCAGCGGCTCGATGGATGGAGCGATGCCATCGCCGAGCGGATCGTGCGCGCAGGCCACCAAGGGCGACGTGTGGCGTTCGTGGCCACGAAGGAGGCTTCGTCCTATGCGGCCATCCTGGGTATCCTCAAGGCGGGGTGCGCGTACGTGCCGTTACCTCCGGAGGGGCCTGCGGCCCGTTGGTCGAGCATGCTCGACCAAGCGGGTGTCCAAGCCCTGGTGGGTGATGCCGTCCAGCCCGGGCTCACCTCCATTCCGTCCGGTGAAGGCCACGCGGTGTTCCGCGATCGGCCGGTCGGTGAAGAGGCCTACGTGCTCTTCACCAGTGGCAGCACCGGAGGGCCGAAGGGGGTGAGCGTGAGCAGGGCGAACGTCGCGGCCTACCTGGCGCATCAACGCATCACCTACCACCTGAACGAACATGATCGGTTCAGTCAATTCTTCGCGCTCACCTTCGACCTGAGCGTGCACGACATCTTCTTGTGTTGGTCAGTGGGCGCTTGTTCGTGCGTGCCATCTGCCCAGGACATGCTGCGGGCGGTCACCTTCGCGCGTAATGAAGGGGTCACCGTGTGGTTCTCAGTGCCCTCGCTGGCCATGTTGATGCATCGCACCCGTGCGCTCACACCCGGTTCGCTTTCCACGGTGCGGCTGGCCTTCTTCTGCGGCGAGCCGCTCACCTGGCCCGTTGCACGTGTCTTCGGCCAGGCGGCACCACAGGCACGGATCATCAACTTGTACGGTCCCACCGAGGCCACCATCGCGATCACCGCATACGAGCTGGGGCCCCGGATGGGCGAAGATGGCACCGTGCCGATCGGTACGGTGTTCAACGGTTCGGTCGCCCGGGTGGTGGAGGAGGAGCTTCAGTTGGGTGGGCCGCAGGTGTCCGCGGGATATGTGGGGAATACCCCCGCCACGGAAGCAGCCTTCATCACGGATGCGGGGGGGCGCTGGTACAGGACCGGTGATCGTGTGCGGAAGGGTGAGGCGGGTGTGTTCCATTTCCTGGGCCGTATCGATGATCAAGTGAAGATCATGGGCCACCGGGTGGA
>CAUJED010000069.1:0-8913 GCA_963169535.1 Bacteroidota bacterium
ACGAAGCAACTATCCGACCCCATGTGGATCACCCGATACGCCGTCAAGAACAGTCCCTTCACGCTGGTCATCTTCCTGATGATCGTGGTGGTGGGAATCACCACATTGTTGGGAATGCCGCGCGCGGAGGACCCGGAGATGAACGCGCCGATCTATCCGATCGTGGCGGTGTACCCCGGTACGAGCCCGGAGGACATGGAGAAGTTGATCGTGGACCCGATCGAGAAGCGGGTGAGCGAGCTGGACGAGATCAAGCGCGTGTACAGCACGATCAAGGACGGCGTGGCGGTGGTGCGCGTGGATGCGATCTACGGGGTGGATGTGGACCGCAAGCATCAGGAGCTGGTGCAGGAGATCAACGCGTTGCGTGCCGAGCTGCCCGCCGATGTCCACAGCATCGAGGTGCAGAAGGCGACGCCGAGCACGGTGAACGTGTTGCAACTGGCCCTGGTGAGCGAGAATGCGCCGCGCCACCTGCTGAAGAAGCACGCCGAGCGCCTGCAAGAGGCGTTGGAGGCGGTGCCGATGCTGAAGAAGGTGGAGGTGAACGGGCTGCCGGACGCGACGGTGCGGATCGACCTGCAATTAGAAAAACTGGCGCGGCTGAACATTCCCCTTGCGCAGGTGATCGGCGCGGTGCAGAGCGAGATGGCGAACATTCCCGGCGGCAGCGTGGACGTGGGCATGAAGACGCTGAACGTGAAGACGAGCGGCAGCTACGTGGATGCGGAGGATATTGCGCGTACCGTGGTGGCGACGAGTGATGGTCGAAATACGCTGCTGCGCGATGTGGCACAGGTGTCGGATGCCTACCGTCCGGACCGGCACATCACGCGGCTGAACGGCCACCGCAGCGTGATCGTGAACGCGGCGATGAAGAGCGGCATGAACATCAGCGCGGCGCAGGAACAGTACCTGCCGGTGATCGAGCGGTTCGGCGCGCAGTTGCCGGAGAACATCGCGCTGGTGCATCATTTCGATCAGGCCGGGGCGGTGAACTACCGACTGGGCGTGCTGGGCCGCGATTTCCTGATCGCGATCTCGCTGGTGCTGCTGACGCTGCTGCCGCTGGGCAATCGCGCCTCGCTGGTGGTGATGATCTCAATCCCGCTGTCGCTGGCGATGGGCGTGATCATGCTGAACATGCTGGGCTATTCGCTGAACCAGTTGAGCATCGTGGGGATGGTGGTGGCGCTGGGCCTGTTGGTGGACGACAGCATCGTGGTGGTGGAGAACATCGAGCGGTGGCTGCGCGAGGGCCGAAAGCCGCTGGATGCCGTGCTGGGCGCGGTGAAGGAGATCGGCGTGGCGGTGATCGGCTGCACGGTGACGTTGTGCATCGCCTTCATGCCACTGGCGCTGATGCCCGAAAGCAGTGGCGAGTTCATCCGCAGCCTGCCACTGGCGGTGATCTTCGCGGTGGTGTCGAGCATGTTCGTGTCGCTCACGATCGTGCCGTTCATCAGCCTCCACCTGCTGAAGCCGCACACACATGCCGAAGGCAACGCGGTGCTGCGCGGGCTGAAAAAGGCGATCCACGCCACGTACGCTCCGCTGCTGGAACGCTCATTGCGCAACCCGCGCACCACGCTGGTAGTGGCGACGGTGATCTTCATCGGTTCGCTGGGGCTGATGAAGGCGATCGGCTTCAGCCTGTTCCCCGCGTCGGAGAAGCCGCAGTTCATGGTGAACGTGGTGGCGCCGCTGCAGAGCAACTTGGCACATACCGACAGCCTGTCGCGCTTGGTGGAACATGAGTTGGCGCAGCGCCCCGAGGTGCAGTACTACACCACCAACGTGGGCAAGGGCAATCCGCAGGTGTACTACAACGTGCAACCGGAGAACGAGCGCACGGACTTCGCGCAGGTGTTCGTGCAACTGCGGCCGAAGACCGGCACCAAGGAGAAGCTGCGCGTGATCGATGGTCTTCGCGGCACCTTCGCGCAGGTGCCCGGCGCGCAGATCGAGGTGAAGGATTTCGAGCAGGGTCCGCCGCAACTGGCGCCGGTGGAGGTGCGGATCTTCGGCGAGGACCTGGACACGCTGCGCCGCATCAGTGCCGAGGTGGCCGCCATGCTGAAGGCCATGCCCGGCAGCTTGTACGTGGACGACCCGATGGCGAACCTGAAGAGCGACCTGCGCGTGCGCATAGACCGCGACAAGGCCAGCATGCTGGGTATCGCCACGGTGGATATCGACCGCACGGTGCGCCTCGCCGTGGCCGGGCTGGGCATGGGCACCTTCAACGATCCGCAGGGCGTGGAGCGCGAAGTGGTGATCACCGTGCCTCGTGGCCAACACGCGGACCTGCACGTGTTCGACGACCTGTACGTGACCAGCCGCAGCGGCGAGAGCATCCCCCTGCGCCACGTGGCCGACCTGCGACTGGAATCGTCGCCGCAGACGATCAAGCACCTGGGCAAGCGGCGGTATGTGGCCGTGAGCAGCTTCGTGCAACAGGGTTTCCTCGTGGACGATGCGCTGAACGCGACGATCAAGGCGATGGACGCGATGCCGATGCCCGCAGGCTACAGCTACGCCATGGGCGGCGAGATCGAGACGCGGCAGGACAGCTTCGGCGGTTTCGGCACCGTGATCCTGGCCACCATCTTCCTCTTCATCGCCGTGCTGGTGCTGGAGTTCGGCACGTTCAAGAGCACCTTGATCGTGCTGAGCGTGATCCCGCTGGGCATCGTGGGCGCGGTGCTGGCGCTGTGGGCCACCGGCAACAGCCTGAGCTTCGTGGCGATCGTGGGGTTGATCGCATTGGCGGGCATCGAGGTGAAGAACACGATCCTCCTTGTGGATTTCACGAACCAGTTACGCGCCGAGGGTCGCACATTGGACCAAGCGATCCGCGAGGCCGGCGAAATGCGCTTCCTGCCGATCGTGCTCACGAGCCTGACGGCGATCGGCGGGTTGCTGCCCATTGCGTACAGCACCAACCCGCTGATCTCGCCCCTGGCCATCGTGCTGATCGGCGGATTGATCAGCAGCACCTTGTTGAGCCGGTTGGTGACGCCGGTGGTGTACAAGTTGATACCGCCGAAGGTGTGATGACACCCCGCCCCTGAACACCGGCCTCACCGTGACATCCGCCGTACTGGGGGCGCTGCAACACGTCCGATGGATGTGGTCCAGGTCACGCGAACGGTTCCGCCCAACGACCGGCCAGGGATAACTCCCGTATGGATCACCCGAACTTTGGTACGGACCCGAGGAAGGCTCCTGCCATGTGCCCACCTCCAGCTACACCTCCCCCTTCCCGAAAGCCGACCGGCCGAGACCTGAGCGCCGTCATAGTTTTCGGATAATAATGTCTTATTTTTGGACCCGATCAGCAATGACCAGCCTTAACGACAAACCCGACATCGCCACCCCGGAACACATCCGCACGCTGGTGGACACTTTCTACGGCAAAGTGCGTCTGGACCCGCAACTCGGCGGGATCTTCAACGGTGTGATCCGCGACCGCTGGCCGGAGCACCTGGAAAAGATGTACCGCTTCTGGGGTACGGTCCTGATCGGTGAGCAGAGCTACCAGGGGGTGCCCTTTCGCCCGCACAAGGACCTGCCTGTGGACCAACTCCACTTCGACCGGTGGCTCGCCTTGTTCCACGCCACCATTGATGAGCTCTACCAAGGCCCCGTGGCCGACCTGGCCCGATCCAACGCCAACCGTATGGCCGCCATGTTCATGGAGCGCATCGCCTTCTTCCGGGAGCACCCGGAACGCCATATCCAATGAACGGTGGGCTGGACCAACGGCCCCATCATCATATCAACCAACCAACACGAAGTACATTCCCATGAACATCACACCGGACCGCACCATAGGATCGATCGTAGCCGAGGACTTCCGTGCTGCGAGCGTATTCACCCGCCATGGCATCGACTTCTGCTGCAAAGGCGGTCGTACCATCGCCGAAGTGTGCAACGGCAAGAACATCGATGCCGCCACACTGGACCGCGAGATCAACACCATCCTGCAACATGGCCAACCCATGGCCGACGATCCGGCCACGTGGACGCTGACCCATCTGGCGGAGCATATCGAGCATGTCCATCACGGCTATGTCACCGATCGCACGCCCATCCTGCAACAATACCTGGCCAAGCTGTGTAAGGTGCATGGCGGTGAACACCCCGAGCTGTTCGATATCGCTCGCGAGTTCGAAGGTTGTGCAGGCGCCATGGCCGTGCACATGAAGAAGGAGGAACTCGTGCTCTTCCCGTTCATCAAACGCATGGAGCTGGCGCAGCGCGAAGGCAGCGCGCCCCCCGTACCGCACTTCGGCACCGTGGAGAACCCCGTGAACATGATGATGCACGAGCATGATGAGGAAGGCGAACGCTTCCGCCGGATCGCCGCCCTCACCAACCAGTACACCCCACCCGCCGACGGTTGCAACACCTACCGTGCCGCCTTCGCCCTGCTGCAGGATTTCGAACAAGACCTCCACAGGCACATCCACTTGGAGAACAACATCCTCTTCCCCAAGTCGTTGGCGCTGGAGCATTCCTTGCAGCATGCCTCCGCTTGAACGCCATCCCCTATTGCGGCCATTGAGCCGTGAACACCACGAAGGGCTCCTACTCTGCTGGCGGATCCGTCGCGACTTGGTGGCCCGTACCGACCTCGAACAGGTATTCGAAGAGTGCCGCGCCTTCTTCCACAGCGATCTGCTCCCGCATTTCGCTGTGGAGGAGGAAGTGGTGTTCCCCGTCCTGGGCAGCGAACACCCCCATGTGCACCGCGCCATCATGGAACATCGGCGGATCTCGCGCCTCTTCCAACAGGACACCGACCCGCAGACCACGTTGAGCTTGATCGAAGATGAACTGGAGGCGCACATCCGCTTCGAGGAAAGAGTGCTGTTCCCCGAGGTGCAGCAGAAGGCCACGCCCGAGGAGATGGACCGGATAGACCGGGTGCACGGGGTGATGATGGCCGCGTTCGTAGAACCCTGAGCAGGCCACCAAAAGCGTGCGAAGAGCATTCCACCTCAGCGAAGGCGGAAGGCTGACGGCCCGGTGGACGCAGCACCGATGAATGACCATGCGACCAGAGGGAAAAGACCCGTGTGGCTGGTCAATGTGGAGACTTCAACAAGCCTTCCGTACCATTCGAACGTGAGGATGTGTGGCCACATGAAAGCCGTGTCCCTCCTCAGATCCACTCAACTTCACACCCGGAACCTCCCCGAAAAGGGTCCGCAATATGCTCACTGCCCGAGTCATGTACCCAGGGTTGACCCCATTGAGCGCATCTCACCATTCCATCGGAAGCCACCAACGGAAATTCTGTATCCTGAGACGACATACGGGCCGAGCGCGGCCGGGTGTTCGGAGAGGTTCCGGAAACGAAGCACGGGCGTGCGATCCCATTGGGGTCAGCCAACAGCGGGCAAAAATGATAGCTCTTCATTTCACAGACCGTGATCGGATAGAAAGAAATGGTCGCTGCACGGACGGATCCGAATGGCGAAGAAGTGATGGGGGGATGAGGTGAGGAAGCGACGAAGTGAAGATGGCCGCGGCTTCCGCTCTTCTTCACATCATCACTACCGAGTGGAACTGACAAACTCTTTGTTGCCGCCGCAACAAAAGACATGTCGCCGGAGTGCTTGTGCTACGGCCCCCTCGGTGATGGCACGAAGGAGAAGCTGTACGGATGGACATGATGATGCCCTTGGCAGAACACCCCTCCATTGCCTCACCATCATGCCTGCGAACCACTGCGCGCCAAAATGGATCATTCACTAGGTGAATGAGGTTTCATCGGGAGCCAGCTCCGCAAGAACAACACATCGCAATGGATCGATCCAGCGACATCCAAGCAAGGGTCGCGTCGAGCGTCGCGATCACCTCAGCAGGCGTGTCGATCGAACTCCGCGAACACGACAGCTACCCCGATCAGGCTATCGCGAGGCAGCGCGATGGAAGCAAATTCGATCCGCAACCCACGATCCACGGCATGTTCGTTCATCCTCTCCAACGATCACGGAACATTGCGCACATTCCTGCCCGTTGCGCCGCGCCCATCAAGGGCCGCCTATCCGGATCTCCCGCTGCGCATTCGTTTCCAGCTCGCAACAACACGCAAGGCACGCCGATCAAGCCTTTGGGGATCGTGAACAACACGGTGGAGATCGATCCCCACAACTGACACCGATCAGTTGATGAAACGGACAATTTTGTCCAGACGGATCTCCCAGAACAAGCACACGACCATGACGAACAGCGCCACACTCGCACAACGCACCTCCGTGAAGAAGCAACACAGCACCGATGTACCCACCACCTTCACGAAAGAGCAGGCCGTGGAGTTGGCATTGGCCTACTTCAAAGGCGATGAGCTGGCGGCGACCACCTGGGTGAACAAATACGCACTACGCAATGCCGACGGTGAGCTGATCGAGTCCACACCCTCCGCAATGCACCGGCGCTTGGCACGCGAATTCGCACGGATCGAGGCCAAATATGGCTCCGTGCCAACCGGAAAGCTCTCACTGCTGAGCGACTACGGTCGTGAACGCACCGCACTCACCGAAGAGCGTGTGTTCAAACTGCTCGATGGCTTCCGCGATGTCGTGCCCCAGGGCAGTGTGATGGCCTCACTGGGCGACCCATACCGCCTCGCGTCTCTGAGCAACTGTGTGGTGATCCCCGCGCCACCCGACAGCTACGGCGGCATCTTCCGCAACGACCAACAACTGGCACAGCTCTTCAAACGCCGCTGTGGTGTTGGCTTCGACCTGAGCACCCTGCGCCCCGAAGGGGCTTCCGTGAGCAACGCCGCTCGGACCAGCACGGGGGCCGTGAGCTTCATGGAACGTTTCAGCAACACCACCCGTGAAGTGGCACAAAAAGGGCGTCGCGGTGCCCTGATGCTGACCATGGACATCGCCCACCCCGATGTGGAGAAGTTCATCACCATCAAACAGGACCTGTCCAAAGTGACCGGCGCCAATGTGAGCGTTCGTGTGAGCGATGAGTTCCTGCAAGCCGTGGCCGACGACGCGGTGTACACCCACCGTTGGCCCATCGACGCGAAGGAGCCCCTGATGACCAAGCAGGTGAAGGCCCGTGAGCTTTGGAACACCCTGGTCAGCTGCGCGCACAACACCGCCGAACCGGGCCTCATCTTCTGGGACCGCCAGCACCTGTACAGCACCAGCAGCGTGTATCCGGGATTCAAGAACGAAAGCACCAACCCATGCAGCGAGATCGCCATGCAAGGGGGCGACAGCTGCCGCTTGATCGCCATCAACCTCTACAGCTTCGTGCAGGATGCCTTCACCCCGAAGGCCTGGTTCGACCATGACCGGTTCGCAGCCGTGACCTACGAGGCACAACGTCTCATGGACGACCTGGTGGATCTGGAGCTGGAAGCCGTGGACCGCATCATCGCCAAGGTGGAAGCCGACCCCGAGTCCGCAGACATCAAACGAGTGGAACTGGAGACTTGGCACCTGTTGCGTGAAACAGGGCGCAAAGGGCGCCGCACCGGCCTTGGCTTCACCGGCATGGCCGACGCACTCGCCGGATTGAACCTCAAGTACGATAGCGACGAGGCGATCGAGGCCACCGAGGCGATCATGCGTACCAAATGCCGCGCGGAGTTCGACAGCAGCATCGACCTGGCCATTGAGCGGGGCGCATTCGATGGATTCGACCCGGCGGTGGAACGTACCAGCGAGTTCGTGACCATGCTCGAGAATGAACTGCCCGAAGTGCATGACCGCATGATGCGTCACGGACGCCGCAACATCAGCATCAGCACGGTGGCACCTACAGGGACCCTGAGCCTCCTCACCCGCACCAGCAGCGGCATCGAACCCGTGTACATGTTGGGTTACACGCGCCGCCGTAAGATCGTCGCCGGCGACGACAAGGCAACCGTGAGCTTTACCGACGATATGGGCGACCAATGGGAGGAGTTCACCGTTCACCACCCCCGTGTGCTCGATTGGATGAAAGCCACCGGGAAGAACGATACCGCCGACAGCCCCTACCATGGCGCCACGGCCAACGATATCGACTGGCAGCGTCGTGTACGCATGCAAGGCGTGGTACAGAAGTACGTGACCCACTCCATCAGCAGCACCATCAACCTGGCCAACACCGCCACGGTGGAACATGTAGGTGGCATCTACCTCGCCGCCTGGCGCGAAGGCCTCAAGGGCATCACCGTGTACCGCGATGGTAGCCGCAGTGGTGTGCTCGTCTCGAACACCAAGGAAGAGAAGAACAAGACGGCCAGCCCGGCATCTGCCAACGAACACCACCACACCATACGGCCCGAGCGTCTCGAAGCAGACGTGATCCGGTTCAACAACGGCACCGAACCCTGGCTGGCCGTGGTGGGCCTATATGATGGTAAACCGTACGAGATCTTCACGGGAAAGGCCAACGGAGCGTTCGAGCTCCCCAAATGGGTCACCAAAGGATGGGTGGTGAAGCGCCGCGATGAGAAACGTGGCAAGAACCGCTACGACCTGGAGTACGCCGATGCCGATGAGTACCACGTGACCGTGCAAGGGCTTAGCCGCACCTTCGACCCGGAATTCTGGAACTATGCCATCCTGATCAGTGGTATGCTGCGCCAAGGCATGCCCGTGCCGCAGGTGGTGGACGTGGTGGCCAACCTGAACCTGCTCGATGCCACCCTGAACACCTGGAAGAACGGTGTGGTGCGCTGCCTGCAACGCTATATCGCCGATGGCACCACGGCCAGTGGCCGCAAGTGCGCCGACTGTGGCGATGCCGAAGGATTGTACTACGAAGAAGGCTGCCTTAAGTGCCGTAGCTGCGGAAGTTCCAAGTGCGGCTGATCCGCGCCCAGCAGCCAAGCCACATCGAACAGGAGAAGCGCGCGGCGACACCATGGCGGTGCTCGCCGCGCGCGCC
>CAUJED010000070.1:0-38144 GCA_963169535.1 Bacteroidota bacterium
TGTCGCGGTGCGGGGGGGGTGGGTGGGGGGGCGCCCCCCCCCCCCCCCCCCCCCCCCCCCCATCCCCCCCACCCGCTAAATTGCTGTTCGCTACTCCGAAGCCGCTTGCGGCGACCTACAGCTTGAACGCCTTCTTCACCACGTCCACGGCGTTGAGCTCCTCCCAGGGGAACAGCTTCACCTTCACGGTGGTCTTCTTTCCGGCGTTGTTGAAGGTCTTGGTCACCACCTTGCTGTCGCGTCCCATGTGTCCGTAGGCCGCGGTCTCGCTGTAGATGGGGGTGCGCAGGGCGAAACGCTGCTCGATGAAGTACGGGCGCATGTCGAATTCCTTCAGGCTGCCGAGGGTCTTGGCGATCTGGCCGTCGGTGAGCTTCACCTTGCTGGTGCCGTAGGTGTTCACGTAGAAGCCCACGGGTTTGGCCACGCCGATGGCGTATGCCACCTGTACGAGCACTTCATCGCAAACGCCGGCGGCCACCAGGTGTTTGGCGGCGTGGCGTGCGGCGTAGGCGGCGCTGCGGTCCACTTTGCTGGGGTCCTTCCCGCTGAAGGCACCACCGCCGTGCGCGCCCTTGCCGCCGTACGTGTCCACGATGATCTTGCGACCGGTGAGGCCGGTATCGCCATGGGGGCCACCGATCACGAACTTGCCCGTGGGGTTGATGTGGTAGGCGATGTCCTTGCCGAAGAGGGCCTGTACCCGCTTGGGCAGCTTCTTCATCACCCGGGGGATGAGGATGTTGATCACATCGGCCTTGATCTTGGCCAGCATCTTCGCCTCCTTGTCGAAGTCGTCGTGCTGGGTGCTCACCACGATGGCGTCGATGCGCAAGGGGGTCCCGTTGTCGGCGTACTCGATGGTCACCTGGCTCTTGGCGTCGGGGCGCAGGTACGGCATCTTGCTGTTCTTCTCGCGGCGGATGGCGGCCAGCTCACGCAGCAGCAGATGGCTGATCTCCAACGGCAGCGGCATGTAGTTGTCGGTGTCGCGGCAGGCATAGCCGAACATCATGCCTTGGTCACCAGCACCCTGTTCTTCGGGTTTCTTGCGCACCACGCCCTGGTTGATGTCCGGGCTCTGCTCGTGGATCGCGCTCAGCACCCCGCAGCTGTGTGCCTCGAACATGTACTCGCTCTTGGTGTAGCCGATCCGCTCGATCACCTCACGGGCGATCTGCTGTACATCGAGGTAGGCCTCGCTCTTCACTTCACCGGCAAGCACCACCTGGCCCGTGGTCACCAGCGTTTCACAGGCCACCTTGCTACTGGGGTCGAAGGCCAGGAAGTGGTCGATGAGGGCATCACTGATCTGGTCGGCCACTTTATCGGGGTGACCTTCGCTGACGGATTCGGAGGTGAAGAGGTACGGCATGGGTTCGTTTGTGGAGGTGCAAAGGAAACGGTTCTCGCAGGATGGGCAAACCATACGCGCACATTGTCCGGAAGTCGAGGCCATGGACCTGGTCCCAAGAGGCGAGCCGTGCCCGGTGCGCCAAGCCGGATCCTTCGGAGCCACGGCCCGGGTCGGCGGTACGCGCCATCGGTGAAAGCCGGGGATAGCGGGAGGTTCGAGCGCGGTGAAAGGTGAGTGGGTGCCGATGCTAGAGGCGTTCGTATCGGATGGTGCGTGGCCTGGTGCGGAACGTGAGATGATTCGGATGAGCGGTTCGTGCGCTTGATGACGAGCTCCGCAATTTCGCCGCTCAAATGATCCAGATGACACGTACCCTTCGTTCCCTCGCTCTCCTGTCCGCCATGGGCGTCACCGCCATGTTCCACACCTCCTCGGCCCAGTTCGCCGTGGGTGATAAGGTGTTGGGCTTAAGCCTGGGCATCGGCGGGCATTATTCGGCAGGCAGTAGCTATTCCTCACAGACCCCCGCGCTCGGCCTCACCTACGAACAAGGGGTCACGGACCTGGGGCCGGGCACCCTCGGTGTCGGTGGTTACGTGGGCTACAAGCGTTTGTCGTACGACAACGATTGGGTGTACGCTGGTTCGCGCTACAACTACGATTGGACCTGGAATTACCTGATCATCGGTGTGCGCGGGGCCTGGCACTACAATGAATGGCACGGCGAGGACAAGCTGGACACGTACGGTGGCTTGATGCTGAGCTACAACAGCGTCTCCTTCAAGGACAATACGAACTACCCCTCGGGGTCGTTGTCGTACACGTACAACTCCGCCAGCGGGCTGGGCTTCACCGGATTCCTGGGTGCGCGGTACTGGTTCAACCAACAGCTCGGGGCCCAGGCCGAACTGGGTTACGGCATCGCCGTGCTCAACCTGGGGGTCTCCTACCGGTTGTGAGCGCAGCGCACCCGGTCATCGCCGCTCGAAGATGCGCACGTAGGCATTGGCGTACCCGGGTTTGAAATAGGCGGCGAGCGGACCGCTCAACGCTTCTGCCGAACAGGAGTTCGGATCCCCGCCCTGGCCGAAGATCACGATGTGGTCCACGGCCGGGGCTTCTTCTTTTCCCAGGTGATCGGCCAAGCGCCCGAGGCAGCGGTCGTGTCCGGTGATGTGGTCGCGCAGCACTGCGGGGAGTCCGGGGCAGATCACCAGAGGGAAATAGTCCATGGTGGTCTCGTAGTTGTCCAGGAGCACCACCGGGCGTTGGGTGGCCAGCAGGGAGGCCGAATGCCCCAGCAACCAATTGTCCTCGTTGGATATGGGGAGCACCACGCTGCCTTCCGGTAGGTGGCGTGCGGCATCCACCAGGAGGTCGCGCTTTTCGGCCAAGGGCGCCATGTGCTCGCGAATGTGTCCGTTGCGTGCCGTGTGGATCAGCAGGACCATGACCACCGGCGCCACCCACGCGGCTTGGGGAAGCGGCTGCAGGGCCATGGCGATGATGAGCAGCACCAAGGCCATCCATTGCAGGCGTACCGTGATGTAGCTCGCGTAGCCGGCGGAATCGGGCATGATGAAATAGAGGGCGAACAACACGATGCCCACCAAGAGCGGCACGTCGGCATGCACGATCCGCCATCCCGCGCGGTTCCGGAGGCGGGCGACCACCGCCAAGGCGCCACAAGCCACCAGCAGCACCTTCATGGCGTAGAGGAATTTCTCCTCCATGCCGAAGTGGTACAGCAGCAGGCTGCGCAGGTTGAACAGTTCGCGGAGGTGGTCCTGTTGTTCGGTGGCGGCCCAGCTGTTCGGATGCGCGGCACTGAATACCAGGAAGAGCCATACGGCGGGCACGCTGCACAGGAGGTAGGCGACCAAACCCTTCCAACGACCGGCGAGGACCCCGGAGCTCTTCCGTTCGCGGAGGCCGAGCAACAGCGCCAGCTCGTGGGCGCCGGTGATCATGAAGTAGAGCACCAGCGCCGTGGTGTGGGTGTAGAACAGAAGCAGAGCGGCCAGCAGATGGCCGACCAGGAAGGGCAGCGACAAGGCCGACCGGGACACCCACCAGGCACTGAGCGCGAAGGCCAAGGCCATGCCCAGGAGGTAGTTGTGGAACCCCAGCACCAGCATGAAGTTCACCGTGAAGGGGAGCACCAGCAGGATCAGCGGCGACCGGCCACCGAACGCCCGGAGCAGGGCATAGGCTCCCGCTCCCGTGCCGAACAGCAGCACGGCAAGGAAGAGGCGTTCGGCCACCAAGGGAGCGAACACTTGGGCCAACGCGCCCAGCACCAGGTGCCCCACTCGGTTGGGCACCACCTCGGGATTGGGGCAGTACACGCCGGCGGGAGCGCCCTCGAACAGCATGCGCGCGGTATGCAGGTGGGTCCAGCCATCGAGCGTGGGGAAGCTCGGGATCCAGAGGATCCACAAGGCGTTGAGCAGGAAGGCCACCAGGATCCCCCAGTGCAGGTAGTGCGCCGTACGTGCGTTGGTCATTGCCCTTTACGGGTCAGTTCCTTGAACACGTCCTCCAGTGCCCGTTCGCTCTTCTGCATGCCGAGCACCTGCAGCTGGTGGTCCACCGCGTAGCGGAACACGGCCGGCCGTATGTCCACGGTGGCGGCATGTTCCAACAACCAGGTGTGCCCTTGTTTGCGTTGTGCGGCCAGCACCCCGGGTATGTTGGCCAGTTGGTTCGGGGGCGTGTCACCGCTGAACTCCACTTCGAGCGCTTCGCGTTGCTGGGTGCTGCCGCGCAAGGTGCTGGCCTTGTCGTCGGCCACCAACGCCCCCCGGTCGATGATGATGACCCGGTCGCAGATGGCTTCCACCTCCTGCATGATATGGGTGCTCAACATCACGGTCTTCTTCTGGCCCATGCGCTTGATCAGGGCGCGGACGTCCACGAGCTGGTTGGGGTCCAGGCCGCTGGTGGGTTCGTCCAGGATCAACACCTCCGGGTCGTGGATCATGGCTTGGGCCAGCCCCACGCGCTGGCGATACCCTTTGCTGAGCATGCCGATGCGTTTGTGCTGCTCGGGCCCTAGCCCCACGAGCTCGATCATCTCCTTCACGCGCGGTGCTCGGTTCCGCATGCCGTGCAGGCCGGCCACCAGGTCGAGGTATTCCTTCACGTACAGGTCCAGGTACAGCGGGTTGTGCTCGGGCAGGTAGCCCACATGGCGCCGCACCTTCAGGCTGTCCTTGCCGGTGTCGAAGCCACAGACCGTTGCCGTGCCGTGGGTGGGGGGCAGGAAACACGTGAGGATCTTCATCATCGTGCTCTTGCCCGCGCCGTTCGGGCCCAGGAAGCCCACGACCTCGCCGGAGCCCACGGAAAAGGAGACCTCGTTCAGCGCCTTCTGGGTGCCGTAGAGCTTGGTGATGCCTTGTACGGTGATGGACATGCGGTGCGAAAGTAACGAGCACATCACGGGATAACGTGCGCGTTGCATCGTACGCCCATCTTTGCACCATGCCAGCAGGCCTCGTCATGCGCTCCACCGGAAGCCGCTACCTCGTTCGTGGCGACGATGGCACCCTGCACGAATGCGTGGCGCGTGGCAACCTGCGCATCAAGGGCTGGAAGAGCACCAACCCCGTGGCGGTGGGCGACCGGGTGGATTACCTGCCCCAGCAGAGCGAGGAGGAGGTGGGTTCCATCATCGAACTGCACGACCGCACCAACTACCTCGTGCGCAAGAGCGTGAACCTCTCGCACCACAAGCACGTGATCGCGGCCAACCTGGACCAGGCGCTGCTGCTGGTCACCGTGACACGGCCGCGCACCTCGTTCGGCTTCATCGACCGCATCCTCGTCACCGCAGAGACCTACCAGGTGCCGGTGGTGGTGGTGGTGAACAAGGTGGACGACCTGGACGAAGAAGAGCAAGAAGCCCTCTTCGAACTGGTGGACATCTACCAAGATGCCGGGTACAAGGTGCTGATGACCGCCGCGCTGCATGGCCGGGGCGTGGCCGAAGTGAAGGCGCTGATCGCGGGCAAAGTGTCGTTGGTGGTGGGACACAGCGGTGTGGGCAAGAGCACGCTGGTCAACGCCATCGACCCCGCGCTGGACCTGCACACGCTGGAGATCAGTGAGGCCAGCGGCAAGGGCCAGCACACCACCACCAACGCCGAGATGTACGAGGTGCAGGGGCTTTCCACGGAGCGCCCCACGCTCATCATCGACACCCCGGGCATCAAAGGCTTCGGCCTGGTCGATCTCGATGCCCACCACATCGGCGACCAGTTCCCCGAGATGTTCAGGCGCAAGGGCGATTGCCGCTTCAACGACTGCCTGCACAAGGACGAGCCCGGCTGCGCCATCCGCAAGGCGGTGGAGGAGGGCGACATCGCCGAAAGCCGCTACCGCAGTTACCTTGATATGTTGAACGGCGTGGAGGAGGACAGCCCCTACCGCCTTGATTAGCCCATACGGACCACCATGCGTGACCTCCTTCTCCTCGTACCGCTCACCGCCCTGGTCGCGTGCAGCGGCCCACGACCCACCGCCAGCAGCACGCCTGCAGCGGACCCCACCCGCGAACTCGCCTTGATGGGCAGCGATGCGGTGCTCTGGCAGAACGCGAGCGCCGAGGCCTACTGGATCTACGAGCAAGCCTACGAGCAGGCCGCCACCAAGCTGATGTGGAACATCGTGGAGCTGGCCGCGACCTACGGCGAGGGCCAACCCCGCAAACCCATGGCCGTGATCGTGGACATCGACGAAACGGTGCTCGACAACAGCCCTTACCAGGTCGAAGCCATCGAACACGGGCGCACCTTCGACCCACAGGATTGGCGGGCGTGGACGGATAAGGCGATCGCCAGACCTTCACCCGGAGCCCTGGAGTTCCTGCTGCACGCGCACCAGGCCTCGTGCGAGGTGTTCTACATCACCAACCGCGAAACGGCCGAACGGGCCAGCACCTTGAAGAACCTTATCGCTCATGGCTTCCCCAACGCCGACGAGGCCCATCTCCTGCTGATGGATGGCACCAGTGACAAGACCGAGCGACGTGCCCGGGTACGCGCCACGCACGACGTGGTGTTGCTCGTGGGCGATCAACTCCGCGACTTCGACGAGCGGTTCAAGGACCGGTCGGTGAACAGCGGGAAGGCGACCGTGGATGCCCTGGCCGACAGCCTTTCGAAGTACTTCATCCTGTTGCCCAACCCCATGTACGGCACGTACCGCGATGCCGTGCAAGGCAAGGGCACCGAGGCCGAGAAACATGCGCGGATGAAGGAATGGTTCCAACGCAACGGCCACTGAGATGCGCGCCGTGGTACAACGGGTGAGCGAAGCCGCTGTGGAGATCGACGGCCAACGCCGGGCGCACATCAACCACGGGCTGCTGGTGTTGCTGGGCATTGAAGTGGGCGATACCGAGGAGGACCTCGAGTGGCTCTGCGGCAAGGTGGTTCGGCTGCGCATCTTCACCGATGCGGAAGGCCTGATGAACCTTGATGTGCAACAGGTCCATGGCGACGTGATGGTGGTGAGCCAGTTCACCCTGCAAGCCAGCACGGTGAAGGGCAACCGCCCCAGCTACCTGCGCGCCGCACGGCCCGAGGAGGCCACGCCACTCTACCTCCGGGCCAAGCAGCGGCTCGGTGAATTGCTGGGCCGCCCCGTGCGCTCCGGCGAGTTCGGTGCCGACATGAAGGTGTCGTTGATCAACGATGGGCCGGTCACCATCATCATCGATAGCAAGCTCCGCGAATGAAGGACCCTCATACCGCCATCGGGAACCTCCAGGCCGAAGTGGACCAGTGGATCACCACCACCGGTGTACGCTACTTCGATCCGCTCACCAACATGGCCATGCTCAGCGAGGAGGTGGGCGAGGTGGCCCGCATCATGGCCCGGCGCTACGGCCAACAGAGCGAGAAGGAGAGCGACAAGGCGAAAGACCTCGGCGAGGAACTGGCCGATGTGCTCTTCGTGGTGCTCTGCCTCGCCAACCAGACCGACACCGACCTGCAGGCGGCGTGGGAAAAGGCCATGGAGAAGAAGACCGTGCGCGATGCGGACCGCCACCGCCGCAATCCCAAGCTGGGGTAGTTCGGATCGGTCCGGATCAGTATCATTGCCGACCAAGCATCTTCCCCTATGCGCCTTCTCCGTGTATCCTTCCTGTTGTCCATGGCCCTGTGTGCCGCCTTGGCGGTTCCTGCACAGGAGGGCCGCACCAAGATCAAAGTGCGCATGAGCGCCGATGCCGATGCGGTGGACCGGTTGATCGCGGCACGCCTGATCCGCACCACGGAGAACAGCCTCGTGGTGCTGAAGGCCAAGGCCACCGGAGCGAGCTTGATGTTCATCCCCATCGTCGACTTGGAGTACCGCCTCGATCTGTACACCATGGACAAGATGGAGTTGGTCCGGTCCATCGAACCCAACCTCAGCTCGCCCATGGGCCGCACCGCCCTGGAGGATATCGTCATGTTCGGCGACAAGCCGTTGCTCATCGCCAGCCAGCGGCTCAAGGATGCCAAGAAGTTCCGCTTGTTGTGGCAGCAGTTCGATCCGCGCCTCACCAAGAACAACGCGCCGCTGCAAGAGTTCGCCTCCATCGACTATGAGAAGTCCACCAAGGGGTTCCCGTTCGTCGGGGCCGAGGCCGCACCTTTCGGCTTCGTCACCAAGCTCTCGCCGGACAAGACCAAGATGCTGATCCATAGCCCGGAGATGAGCACCGAGGACAAGCAGGCCGTACACTTCTTCATGGTGGTGAACGAGAAGATGGAGCCGCTGTGGCAGCAGTTCATCACCAGCGAGGTCAAGGGCACCCGCAGTTCGCTGCTCGATGTGGAGGTGACCAACGACGGCACGGCCACGGCATGGATCAAGAACAAGTTCGGCAACCGCGATGTGAAGAAGGGGGTGGTGGATTTCGAGTCGCGCGTGTACCGCATGAACGCGCAGGGCGTGAACGAGACCACCTTCAAGATGGAAGGATCGGACTATCCCGTGGATGTGGACCTGCTCAGCCTGGACGACGGCTCCATGGTGGTCGCCGGTGTTTATGGGTCCTTGGATGAGAAGAAGGACAAGACGCCAGGCTCCTTCACCGCGGTCTGGGCCAAGGATGGGGATCGCTTCGAGCAACGCGGCAAATACGAATTCCCGAAGACGGGCAAGAACAACGACAAGGTCCAGGAGGAGATGATCGTGGCCGACCTGCTGCGCGGCACCGATGGCCGGTACCATCTCGTCACCGAGGTCAGCTACAGCTATCAAGCCACCACGAGCAGTGCCGGGGGCGGATCGCGCACGGTGACCAGGTACGTGAACGGCGACATGATCGCCCATTCCTTCGATGCTTCCGGGAACCTGCTCTGGCGGACCGAGGTGCCGCGGTTCATCAACACCACGGCGTACTACCTGGGCAATTCGCAGGCGGTGCTCTTCGAGGACGAGCTCCACATCCTGTTCATCGACGACGAGAACAACATCGAACGACGCAAGAAGGGCGAGCGCCTGGAGAAGGGCATCGATGCCAAGGATTGCCGCAGCATGGTGGTGAGCTTCGACAACACGGGGAAGTACCGCACCAAGATCGTCTTGGTATCGGACAAGGATGCGGATTACCTCGCCGGAACGGGCATGTTCCAAGTGGACAAAGGCACCTTCTTCACCTACGGCCAGCGCAAGCTCGGCTCGGGCAAGCTCGTGCCCGTGAAGGTGGAGTTCTCCAAGGACGGCAAGTGATCACCGGTCAAGCCGCTCCAACAGGACCGTGCTGATGCGCTCCGTGGCCCCGGTGCGCTCCGATACATAGCGTTGTGCAGCCTGCGATGCGCGGGCGAGTGCGTCGGCATCATCCAGGAACCGCTGCAGCAGATGCCGTAGTTCCTCGGCGTTCTTCACCGTGTATCCCGCCCCGGCCTCGATCAGGCCCTGTGCTTCGGCGAAGCGGGCATGGTTGGGGCCGAAGATCACCGGCTTGCCCCATGCGGCGGCCTCCAAGGTGTTGTGTATGCCACTGCCGAAGCCACCGCCCACATACGTGATCGTGGCGTACCGGTACAGGCGCGAGAGGTAGCCCATGCGATCCACCAGGAGCGTACGGCACCCGGGGGTGGGGGCGCTCCAACGGGCCAAGGGCGTGGGGGCCAGGGACGATACGGCATCCAGGTGGTCGGGGGTGAGCTCGTGGGGCACCACCATCAGTCGAAGTCGCGGGTGATGGTGCACCGCGTCGAAGAGCAGGCGTTCATCGGCGGGCCAGGTACTGCCGGCCACCAGCACGGGCGCCGTGCTATCGTTGCAGAAGGCCTCGGCGATCGGCAGTGATCCGTGGTCCTCCACGATACGCATCACGCGGTCGAACCGGGTGTCGCCGCTCACCGTTACCGGGTGTACGCCGATGCCTGCGAGCAAGCTGCGCGACTCCTCGTTCTGCACGAACAGCCGGTCGAAACAGGCGAGCATGGCCCGATGGCCACCACCATACCACCGGAAGAAGGGCTGCGAGGGCCTGAAGATGGCGCTGACCAGGTAGGTGGGCACGCCGGCTTGGCGCAGGGCGTGCAGGTGCCTGTACCAGAACTCGTACTTGATGAAGACGGCCATGCGGGGCTTCAGCAAGGCCTGGAGCCGGGCGGCCTGGCGGGCGGTATCCGGTGGTAGGTATTCCACGTGGGTGGCCAACGGGTGGCCCACCCGTGCCTGGTAGCCGCTGGGGCTGAAGAAGGTCACCAGCACCGGCAGTTCGGGTCGGGCTTGCCTGATCGCTTCCAGTACGGGCCGTGCCTGTTCGAACTCGCCCACACTGGCACAATGGAACCAGATGCACCCTTGCAGCTCGGCGCGTTTCGCCTCCAGCCGTTGCCACAGGCCTCGGCGTCCTTCCACCCACGCCCTGGCCTTGGGCATGAAGGGGGCCGCCAAACGAATGGCGGCATGGTACAAGGCCGTTCCCAGACCGATCAGCGATGCCATCAGTAGTAGTGGAACCCGGTGTCCTTCTTCTTGTAGATGGGGAGGGTCCAGCCCAAACGAAGACCGCTCAACAGGTCGAGGCGCTGCGCCTTGTTGTACTGCTCGGTATCGAAGTTGAAGGCCCGCAGCGGTCGCGTGGCACCGGCGATCAACTCCAGACCGATGTGGAAGTTGATCCGCCCGTTGTTCCCGAAATGCTGGTAGCCGATGTAGGCCAGGCCCGCAGGTCCGGCGGTGAGCCTGTCGTAGCCGTGCAGGTACTCATCTTCCAACTGCGGCACCACGTTCTTCTGGGTCTGCACCCGCACCTTGTGCCGCAGGTAGCCACCGCCCAGCTTCAGGTGCAGGCCGGAGTTCGGGTTGGGCCCGAAGAGGGGGAAGATGCGGCCCACCGTGGCGAAGGCCGTCCAGCCGCGCTCGAACAAGAACACATCGGCCATCTCACCCTCCTGGTCCACGAACTGGCCCGCGCTGTTCATCACGTTCCGCACGATCCCCGGTTCCCGCACCTCGTTGCCGAAGATGAACCCGCCCTCGGCGCCCAGGGTGATGTTGTTGCGGAGCTTGCGCCAGGCCCCCAGACCGATGTTGTTGTTGGTGCCGAACCGTTCGGAGAGGTCCCCGCCGGCGATCTGATGGGCGTAGCTGGCTTGCACCGCCACCAGGGCCAAGGAGGTGTCCCGGATGGTCTGGGCATGGCAAAGGGGCGCCGCCGATAGGAAGAAGAGGACAAGGAGGGGAGCGGTACGCATGCTTCCACAAAAGTAGCGCGCCACACAGCAGCGGCCGATCGCCCAGCGGTACATCGGGTAGCGTTGCGCTCGGCTATCTTCGCACCCCACCGGAACGAAACGCCGGACCACCGCAGAGCCGATGAAACCCATCCAGATGGTCGACCTCGTCGGCCAGTACCAACGCATCAAGCCCGAGGTGGATGCCGCCATGCAACGGGTGGTCGATAACGCCGCCTTCATCAACGGCCCTGAGGTGAAAGCCTTCGAGCAGGAGTTGGCCGCATACAACGGCTCTAAACATGTGATCGCCTGCGCCAACGGCACCGATGCCCTGCAGATCGCCATGATGGCCTTGGGGCTGAAGCCTGGCGATGAGGTCATCACGGCATCCTTCACCTTCGTGGCCACGGTGGAGGTGGTCGGCCTGCTGGGCATCACGCCCGTGTTCGCCGACGTGCTGCCGGGCACCTTCAACCTCGACCCCGCCGACATCGAGCGCAAGATCACCCCGAAGACCAAGGCCATCGTGCCCGTACACCTCTTCGGGCAGGTGGCCGACATGGAGGCGATCATGGCCCTGGCCGAGAAGCACGGCCTGTACGTGATCGAGGACAACGCCCAGGCCATCGGCGCCGAATACACGTTCAGCGATGGAACGAAGCGAAAGAGCGGAAGCATCGGCCACGTGGCCAGCACCAGCTTCTTCCCCAGCAAGAACCTCGGCTGCTACGGCGATGGTGGCGCGCTCTTCACCAACGACGACGACATCGCGAAGAAGCTGCGCCGCGTGTGCAACCACGGAAGTGATGTGCGCTACTACCACGAGGTGGTGGGGGTCAATAGCCGACTGGACAGCCTGCAGGCCGCCATCCTGCGTATCAAGCTGAAGCATTTGGATGAGTATGGCTCGGCGCGGAACAAGGCCGCAGCCTTCTACGATGAGGCCTTCAAGGGCATGGAACATGTGCATACGCCGGTGCGCAGTGGCACCAGCACGCACGTCTTCCACCAGTATACGTTGCGGGTCACGGGAGGCCACCGCGACGGGCTGAAGGCGCACCTCGAGGCCCATGGTGTCCCGGCCATGATCTACTACCCTGTATCCTGCCACCTGCAGAATGCGTACAAGACCGATCGTGCGCCGGAGGGCTCCCTTCCGGTGACCGAACAACTCACGCGCGAAGTGCTCTCGCTACCCATGAGCACCGAACTGGACAACGAACAACTCACGCACATCACCGCCACGGTGAAGGCATACTTCAATTGAATCGCACGGGCGTTTCCTGATGCGCCCCAATACGCAGCACATGAACATCGCAGTAGTAGGAACCGGATATGTTGGCCTTGTGACAGGCACCTGCTTCGCAGAAACGGGCAACCACGTGGTATGCGTGGACATCAACGCCGAGAAGGTGCAGATGATGAAGGATGGCAAGGTACCCATCTACGAACCGCACCTCGACGTACTCTTCGAACGCAACATCCGACAGGGGCGGTTGCGCTTCACCACCGATCTCGCCGAAGCATTGGAGAAAGCGCAGATCGTGTTCCTCGCCCTGCCCACACCTCCGGGAGAGGACGGCAGCGCCGACCTGAGCTATGTGCTCAAGGCCGCCGGCGACATCGGGCGCTTAATGAAGGATTACAAGGTGCTGGTGGACAAGAGCACCGTTCCCGTAGGCACCGCCGAGAAAGTGCATGCCGAGGTGGCCAAGTACGCCAAGGTGGAATTCGATGTGGTGAGCAACCCCGAGTTCCTGCGCGAAGGCTTCGCCGTGGACGATTTCCTCAAACCCGACCGCGTGGTGGTGGGCACCAGCAGCGAGCGCGCCCGCAAACTGATGGAGGACCTGTACAAGCCCTTCGTGCGCCAAGGCAACCCCATCATCTTCATGGACGAGCGCAGCGCCGAGCTCACCAAGTACGCCGCCAACGCCTTCCTCGCCGCCAAGATCACGTTCATGAACGAGATCGCGAACTTCTGCGAGGCCGTGGGCGCCGACGTGGACAAGGTGCGCATCGGCATGGGCACCGACACGCGCATCGGCAAGCGCTTCCTCTTCCCCGGCATCGGCTACGGCGGAAGCTGCTTCCCCAAGGATGTGCAAGCCCTGGCCAAGAGCGGCAAGGAGGCAGGCTACGACTTCCAGATCATCAACAGCGTGATGGAGGTGAACGAGCAACAGAAGACCGCGCTGATGCCGAAGATCGAAGCCTACTACGGCGGCGACCTGAAAGGGAAGCACTTCGCCATGTGGGGCCTCTCGTTCAAGCCCGATACCGACGACATCCGTGAAGCACCCGCACTGTACATGATCGATGCATTGACCAAGGCCGGTGCCACGGTGACCGCCTTCGACCCGGAAGGTGCGAACAACGTGAAGAAGCTGATCGGCGACAAGATCAACTACGCCAAGGACGAATACGAAGCGCTCAAAGGTGCCGATTCCCTGATCATCTGCACCGAGTGGGCCCTGTTCCGCACGCCCGACTTCGCGCAGTTGGAAAGCTCGTTGAAGGAGCGCACCATCTTCGATGGCCGCAACCTCTACGAGCTGGACGAGATGAAGGCCAAGGGTTTCCACTACGTGAGCATCGGCCGCAACGTGGTCAACGCCGCACATAGCCCGAAGGCGAAAACCAAAGCCACCGCCTGATCACATGGCAACGAAGAAGACCCCGGCGAAGGCCGAACGTTCCGGCAATGCACAAGTTCGGACCCGGCCGGCATCGTCCAAGGCACCCGTAGCGTCGGCCCACCGGATCGACAAACCCAGCGCTACCCGGAAGCCCTCTGCAAAGCGCGCCACCAAGCCCGCCAAGCCATCGGCCAAACGCGGAGCCCACACCCCCAAAGAGCGTGTGCTCATCACCGGTGCCGCCGGTTTCCTCGGTTCGCACCTGTGCGACCGTTTCCTGAAGGAAGGATACCACGTGATCGGGATGGACAACCTGATCACCGGCAGCCTCAAGAACATTGAACACCTCTTCAAACGCGAGGATTTCGAGTTCTACAACCACGACGTGAGCAAGTTCGTGCATGTGCCGGGTGAATTGAAGTACATCCTGCATTTCGCATCACCGGCCTCGCCGATCGACTACGAGAAGATCCCCATCCAAACGCTGAAGGTGGGCTCGCTCGGCACGCACAACCTGCTGGGCCTCGCACTGGCGAAGAAGGCGCGCATCCTCGTGGCCAGCACCAGCGAGGTGTACGGCGACCCCAAGGTGCATCCGCAGCCCGAGAGCTACTGGGGCCACGTGAACCCCGTGGGCAAGCGCAGCATGTACGACGAAGCCAAGCGCTTCCAAGAGGCCATCACCATGGCCTACCACCACTACCACGGGCTGGAAACGCGCATGGTGCGCATCTTCAACACCTACGGCCCGCGCATGCGCCTGAACGATGGCCGTGTGGTGCCCGCCTTCATGGGCCAGGCCCTGCGCGGCGAGGACCTCACCATCTTCGGCAAGGGCGACCAGACACGGAGCTTCTGCTACGTGGACGACCTGATCGAGGGCATCTACCGCCTGCTGCTGAGCGACCACGCCGGTCCGGTGAACATCGGCAACCCGAAGGAGATCACCATCAAGCAGTTCGCGCAGGAGATCCTCAAGCTCACCGGCACCAAGCAGAAGCTGATCCACAAGCCGCTGCCCAGCGACGACCCCATGCAACGCCAGCCGGACATCACCCTGGCGAAGAAGCTGCTGGGCTGGCAGCCGAAGGTGGACCGCGCCGAAGGCATGCGCCGCACGTACGAATACTTCAAGAGCCTCACGCCCGAGGAACTGAACGAGAAGGAGCACTTCGATTTCGGGAAGTATTCGCGGAAGTAGGGCTAACTTCGTCTTCACCACCGCCTTGACGGTTCGCTCGCACAACGCATGGCAACGAAGCAACGCACCTTGTCCAAGAAGGCCGTCCTGCGGACCTTGAAGGAGATGCCCGAGCAGTTCGATGCGGATGAGCTTATCGAGCGTATCGTGCTGCTCCAGAAAGTGGAGGAAGGTCTCGCGGACGCCAAGGCCGGCCGAGTTTTGTCCATGGCCGAGATGCGCGCCCACATCGAGCGCAAATGGTCGAAGTGACCTGGACCCACCGCGCACGGAAGGACCTTGATGCCATCAGTGCCTTCATCGCGGAAAGCTCGCCGTACTATGCCCAGCGGACCGAGGTCGGGATCCTTGAACGGACGCTGGTATTGGAGGTACATCCGCTTATCGGTCATCCGGTGCAGGAGTTGAAGGATCCCGGCATCCGGGAGATCGCCTACGGAAGTTATCGCATCATCTATTGGGTCGCCGCGCCCGATCGGTTGTCCGTGATCACCGTGGTGCATGGGAAACGCAGGGTCACCCGAACGGCCATCCGATCAAGACTTTCCTTGGAATGACCCTCCGCATAGCCGGTGTTCCCGAACCCTACAACCTGCCGTGGCACCTCGGCATGGAGAAGCGCCGCTTCGCGCAAGCCGGTGTGGACCTGCAATGGCATACCGTACATGAAGGCACCGGCCGCATGTGCCAGATGCTGCGCGAGGGCGAACTGGACATGGCCGTGCTCGTGACCGAGGGCGCCGTGCGCGACATCCTGAACGGCGGCGACCACCGCATCGTGAGCACCTTCGTGGAAAGCCCGCTGCCGTGGGGCGTACATGTGCCTGCCTCATCCGCGTTGAAGGGCGGCGCCGACCTGGAACATGTGCCGTACGCCATCAGCCGCCTTGGCAGTGGAAGCCACATCATGGCGATGTTGCATGCCGAACGGACGAGCTGGCGGCCCCGCGCGGAGGACCTTGAGGTGGTGCACAACATGGAGGGCGCGGCGCAGCGCATGGCGCAAGGCCCGCCGGTGATCTTCCTGTGGGAGCAGTACGTAACCTCGCGCTACGTGGATGCCGGCGCCATGCGCTGCGTGGACGTGGTGAGCGGCGACTGGCCGGGCTTCACCATCGTGGCCCGCACGGCCTTCATTCGCGAACATGCGGCGGTGATGCGTGCTGCGTTGTCCGTGCTGCGCGACGAGGCCGCTGCCCTGCCCAATGATCCCCACACCGTGGAATTGGTGATGCGGAACGCGGACTTCGGCGAGGAGCTGGCGCGCGAATGGCTGCGGCACGTGCGGTGGAAGGTGGAACGACCGGAACCCGAGACGTTCACGGCATTGGTGGCCACACTGCGGGCGTTGGAGTTGGTACCCGCGCATGGGCCGGTGCGGATCCTGGCGGATCGAGGTACCTGAGACGACCCGATCGGGCTGAGGAGCGAGCAACAGCGCGTCCATGCCGGGGACATGGGCGTTCCACCGCGTATTGTACGGAACGGCCCTTCGACTTTTGGTCGGGAGCGGTGTGATCACCGGTGTATGGGGTATTGCGTGAGCGATGGGAGCGGCGGCCCGGCGCAGGAAGGGCCTTGCGGATGCGCGCAACGAGGAGGCGACCGGAGGAAGCCCCCGCCGTGCCGCAGCCGCAGGCCCGGACCAGACGGCCACAGCGGACAGCGCGACCCTGTGCGCGGGTGCTGCGCGCCGGGGAAGGGGCACGCCCGAATGTGCCGCAATGCCCGCCCTTCGGTAACTTCGCCGCCCATCGGGTGGAGGGCCTCCGCGGCTCCTGTGCCCGATCATGACCCCGATGTCCTACACCGCCCACCCCAGCGCCGTCATCGACGAAGGCTGCACCATCGGTGATGGTACCCGGATCTGGCACTTCTGCCACATCATGCCGGGCTGCACCATCGGTGCGAACTGCAACATCGGCCAGAACGTGGTGGTGAGTCCCGGCGTGGTGCTGGGCCGCAACGTGAAGGTGCAGAACAACGTGAGCATCTACACCGGTGTGGTGTGCGAGGACGACGTGTTCCTCGGCCCCAGCATGGTGTTCACCAACGTGATCAACCCGCGCAGTGCTGTGAACCGCCGTGGCGAATACCTTCGGACGGTGGTGAAGAAGGGGGCTTCCATCGGTGCGAACGCCACCATCGTGTGCGGGCACGACATCGGGCGGTACGCCTTCATCGGCGCGGGAGCGGTGGTCACCCGCGAGGTGCCCGACCATGCGTTGGTGGTGGGCAATCCGGCCCGGCAGACCGGTTGGATGAGCGAGTACGGCCACAAGCTGAAGTTCGATGCGCAAGGCCTGGCCACCTGCCCAGAGAGCGGCGAGCACTATGAACTAACCGGCGGGGTGGTCCGCAAGCTCGCATGAGCGCACCGATCAAGTTCGCCGTGGTGGGCTGTGGCCACATCGGCAAGCGCCATGCGGAGATGGTCGCGCGGCATCCGGACGCCGAGCTGGTGGCCCTGTGCGATGTGCGTACGCGCGAGGAGGTGGGCGCCACGGCTTTCCCGGTGCCTTACTTCCAGGACCTCGCCACCATGCTCCAGGAGGTGCCGGACATCGACGTGGTGAGCATCTGCACCCCGAACGGCCTGCATGCCGAACAGAGCATCATGGCGCTGGAGCACCGCAAGCACGTGGTGTGCGAGAAGCCACTGGCCCTGAGCAAGGCCAGCTGCGAGGCCATCATCTACAAGGCGCTCCAGATGCACCGAACGGTCTTCGGTGTGATGCAGAACCGATACAGCCCGCCCAGCCAATGGATCAAGGGCGTGGTGGAGCAGGGCCTTCTGGGCGACATCCACCTGGTGCAGGTGAACTGCTACTGGAACCGCGACGAGCGCTACTACAAGCCCGGCGGTTGGAAAGGGACACAGGCCCTGGACGGTGGCACGCTCTTCACCCAGTTCAGCCACTTCATCGACATCCTGTACTGGCTCTTCGGCGACATCACCGACATCCAGGGCAAGTTCGCCGATTTCAACCACCACGCGCTCACCGAGTTCGAGGATAGCGGGCTGGTGACGTTCCGGTTCCTCAACGGGGGCATGGGCTGTCTCAACTACAGCACGGCCGTATGGGACAAGAACCTGGAGAGCAGCATGACCATCGTGGGCTCCACCGGAAGTGTGAAGATCGGCGGGCAGTACATGGACAAGGTGGAATACTGCCATATCAAGGACTACACCATGCCGGAACTCGCGCCGACGAATCCGGCCAACGATTACGGGGCCTACAAGGGCAGCGCCAACAACCACGGCTACATCGTGGACAACGTGGTGGATACCTTGCGCGGCCACACGACCCTGACCACCAATGCCCTGGAGGGCTTGAAGGTCGTGGAGATCATTGAACGCATTTACGAGAAGAGGAATGAGCAACTTGTATGAGCGCCTGCTGAAGAAGGAGGCGAAGCTGGCCGTGATCGGCCTCGGTTACGTGGGACTCCCCATCGCGCTGGCCTTCGCGCGGAGGATCAAGGTGGTGGGCTTCGACATCAACCAGAAGCGCGTGGACATGATGCGCAACGGCCAGGACCCCAGCGATGAGCTGGAGGCATCGGCCTTCGAGGGTTGCGACATCCACTTCACCGCCGACATCAACGACCTGAAGGACGTGGAGTTCTTCATCGTGGCGGTGCCCACACCGATCGACAACCAGAACATCCCCGACCTGACCCCGCTGCTGGGCGCTACGCGCACCGTGGGGCAGGTGCTGAAGAAGAACGACTACGTGGTGTACGAAAGCACCGTGTACCCCGGCTGCACCGAGGAGGATTGCGTGCCGCTGCTGGAGCGTCTGAGCAACCTGAAGTTCGTGGACGACTTCAAGGTGGGCTACTCGCCCGAGCGCATCAACCCCGGCGACAAGGAGCAAACGCTGGAGAGCATCATCAAGGTGAGCAGTGGCTGCGACGCCGAGAGCGCCGAGGTGATCGCCAAGGTGTACGAATTGGTGGTGAAGGCCGGCGTGCACCGCGCCAGCAGCATCAAGGTGGCCGAGGCCGCCAAGATCATCGAGAACACCCAGCGCGACGTGAACATCGCCCTGATCAACGAGCTCTCGATCATCTTCAACCGCATGGGCATCAACACCTACGATGTGCTGGAGGCGGCGGGCACCAAGTGGAACTTCCTCAAGTTCCAGCCGGGCCTGGTGGGTGGCCACTGCATCGGCGTGGATCCGTACTACCTCGTGTTCAAGGCCAAGGAGCTGGGCTACCACGCACAGATCATCGACAGCGGCCGCTTCGTGAACGACAGCATGGGCGGGTATGTGGCCAAGCAGACCGTGAAGAAGGTGATCGCTGCGGGCACCAACCCCGCCGATGCGCGCGTGCTGGTGATGGGCGCCACCTTCAAGGAGAACGTCACCGACATCCGCAACAGCAAGGTGGCCGATGTGGTGAAGGAGTTGCAGAGCTTCAGCTGCCACGTGGATGTGACGGACCCCCACGCCGACAGCGACGAGGTGAAGCACGAGTACGGCTATGCGCTGGTCAACGAGATGAAGGGTCCGTATGACGCGATCATCGTGGCCGTGAACCATGCGGAATATGCCGGTAAGGATGAGGCCTGGTTCAAGGGCATGCTGAAACCCAAAGGGGTGTTGGTGGACCTGAAGGGCGTGTTCCGGAAGAAGATCAAGGACCTTATCTACTGGAGCTTGTGAGCGTGCAACGCAACATCCTCATCACCGGCGGTGCCGGGTTCATCGGCAGCCACGTGGTGCGCCGCTTCGTCACCAAATACCCGCAGTACCGCATCATCAACCTCGATGCGCTTACCTACGCGGGCAACCTGGAGAACCTGCGCGACATCGAGAAGGCTCCGAACTACGGCTTCGTGAAGGCCGATATCTGCGATGCGGAAGCGGTGACGAAGGTGTTCCGGGAGCATGCCATCGATGGCGTGGTGCACCTGGCGGCCGAGAGCCACGTGGACCGCAGCATCACCGATCCCCTGGCCTTCGTGCGCACCAATGTGTTCGGCACGGTAACGCTGCTGAACACCGCGAAGGAAGCGTGGAAGGGCCGGTTCGAGGGCAAGCGCTTCTACCACGTGAGCACGGACGAGGTGTATGGGTCCCTCCACGACGACAGCCTCTTCCTGGAGACCACGCCCTACGACCCCCAGAGCCCCTACAGCGCCAGCAAGGCCGCCAGCGACCACTTCGTACGGGCCTACGGCAACACGTACAAGCTGCCTTTCGTACTGAGCAACTGCAGCAACAACTACGGCAGCCACCACTTCCCGGAGAAGTTGATCCCGCTTATGATCAACAACATCCGCAACAACAAACCCCTGCCCGTTTACGGCAAGGGCGAGAACGTACGCGATTGGCTTTGGGTGGAGGACCACGCCGCCGCCATCGATACCATCTTCCACACCGGTGCCAACGGCGAGACGTACAACATCGGTGGCCACAACGAGTGGAAGAACATCGACCTGGTACACCTCCTTTGCGCCATCATGGACCGTAAGCTGGGGCGCGCCGAAGGCGGGAGCGCCAAGCTGATCACGTACGTGACCGACCGTGCGGGGCACGACCTGCGCTATGCGATCGACGCCTCCAAGATCGAGCGCGAGCTGGGCTGGAAGCCGAGCATCACCTTCGAGGTGGGTCTGGAGCGCACGGTGGACTGGTACTTGGCCAACACCGCATGGCTGGACAACGTGACCAGCGGGGCATACCAGCAGTATTACAAGGACCACTACGCGCAACGATGAGGATGGCAGGAGGGGAACACCCGTTCTCCTTCGCACCTTTGCACCGACATGGGCCTCTTCAGCAGCCTCTTCGGAAAACGTGAACCGGCGCTCGGCGATGCCGATCTGAGCGGGCTGGGATGCGATGTGCATTCCCACTTCATCCCCGGTATCGACGATGGGGCGCAGACCATGGAGCAGACCATGGAACTGTTGGGCGCCATGGCCGAACTGGGTTACCGCAAGGTGGTGACCACGCCGCACAACATGGCCGATGGCTACAAGAACACACCGGAGATCATCCTCGGTGGGTTGGAGCGCGTGCGCGATGAGATCCGCCGACGTGGGTTGGCGATGGAGATCGAGGCCGCGGCCGAATACTACCTCGACCATGAGCTGGAGCAGAAGGTCGTGGACCGGAAGGTGCTCACCTTCGGCGGCGACCACCTGTTGTTCGAGTTGCCCTTCATCAGCGAACCGGCGGTGTTGCTGAGCGTGATCTTCCAGATGCAGACCGCGGGATACAAGCCGGTGCTCGCCCATCCGGAGCGGTATACGTTCTGGTACAACGACCACAGCAAGTACGAGCGGCTGAAGGAGCGCGGTGTCCATTTCCAGCTGAACACCATCGCCCTTTCAGGAGCATACGGCCCCCAGGCCAAACAGGTGGCCGAACGGCTGATCGATGCGGGGTATTACGAATGGCTGGGGAGCGACTGCCACAGCATGAACCACGTGCAGGCGATCAAGAACACCTTGTCGCGGCCCTATCTGCACAAGCTGATCGCCAGCGGTAAGTTGCTGAACGGCACCCTCTGATCAGCCGCGTTGCTCCTTGGGCAGGAACACGCACAGCAGTCCCAACAGCGGCAGGAACGAGCAGACCTGGTATACGGTGTCGATGCTGGTGGCATCGGCCAAGGCACCGAGCACAGCGGAGCCCACCCCGGCCATACCGAACGCGAAGCCGAAGAACAACCCCGACACGAGCCCCACGCGGCCGGGGATCAGCAGTTGCGCGTACACCAGGATCGCGGAGAAGGCCGAGGCGAGCACCAACCCGGCCAGCACCGCCAGGATGGTGGTCCAGAAGGGGTTGGCGTAGGGGAGCGCCAAGGTGAAGGGCGCGGCACCGAGGATGGAGAACCAGATGATGGTGCGGTACCCCACACGGTCGCCGAGCAGGCCACCGATCAGGGTGCCCACGGCCGCCGCGAAGAGGAACACGAAGAGCTGGACCTGCGCGGCCTGTACGGTCAACCCGAACTTGCCGATCAGGTAGAACGTGAAGTAGCTGGTCATGCTGGCGAGGTAGAACTGTTTGGAGAAGATCAACAGCAGCAGGATCGCCACCACGCCGACCACGGTACGGCGCGGCACCGGGGTGCGTTCCACCTTCGGCAGACGTGCCAGGCGATGCTGGCGGAGCGCCGTCATGCGCAGGTACCAGCGCCCCACGCGCCACAGCACCACCATGGCGATCAGCGGCAGCACGGCGAAGAGCGAGATGCGGCCCTGCCCCAGTGGAACGATGATGGCCGCCGCGAGCAAGGGGCCCAACGCCGAACCCGCGTTGCCGCCGAGCTGGAACACCGATTGCGCCAATGCACGCTTCCCGCCCGATGCCACGTACGCCATGCGCGACGCCTCGGGATGGAAGATCGACGAGCCCACGCCAACCAACGAAACGGCGATCAATATGGAACGGAATGAACCGGCCCACGCCAGCAAGAGCAGGCCAGCGAGGGTGAACACCATGCCACCGACCAGCGCGAACGGCCGGGGCTTGCGATCCGTCCAATGCCCAACGAGCGGTTGCAGGATCGAAGCGGTGATCTGGAACGCCAGCGTGATCAACCCGATCTCGGCGAACGAGAGTTGGTACGACTCCTTCACCAGCGGATAGATCGCCGGGATCAGCGACTGGATGGTGTCGTTGAGCAGGTGCGAGGTCGCGATCGCGAAAAGCACCGGGAAGGCCGTGCGGTCAGCGATGTGCTTCGCGGTGCTCTGCGGGACAAGGGTCGGCGACTGCGCTGCCATTGGGCGGTGCGAAGGTATCAGCGGGGTTAGCGCAACGTTGCATGGTCGATTATCTTTGGATGGAACAACGAGCCATGACCATCCCTCAGCGCAAAGCACACCTGAAGAAGCTCATCGATTCGGTGAAGGACCCGGCCGTGCTTGAAAAAGTGGCCATGGTACTGGAGCAACCGGTGGGTGAAAGCGTCATGGTCAAACGCGCGCTCAAGGCCGAAGAGGATCTGAAAGCTGGGCGCTTCCAAACCTTGGAAGAATTCAGCAAGGACATGGATGAGTTCATTGAGGGGTTGTACGCGAAGAAGGCTAAGAGCAAGCGTCGCGCGTGAAGCTCATCGTACTCGCTCAGGCCAACGATAGCAAGCGGCGGACATTGCGTCTGTTGGCACGGACACACTCCATCAGCTACATCCGGGGGCTACAGAAGGAGGTGATCGACAAGTTGGAATGGCTGAAGGACAACGCGTTCAGCGGTCAATTCGAACCCGAGCTTGAGGAGCTTGGCTTACAACACCGACGGGTGATCGTTGGGCCGTTCAAGATCATTTATCGGGTGGTTTCTGATCGGATCGTCGTTACCGACATTTTCGATTCGCGGCGTGATCCGCAGGGGATGAAGCACTAGCGTTCTGGCCCCTCGAACGGATCGGTAAGGTGTGGGATAGAGACCGAACGATCAGATTCCTGATCGTGATGGTGAGCAGAACGGCGACGATCGTGTCGAACAAGATGATGAAGGTGGATTCATCCAGCACCTCACCGAGAATTGACTCGTGGATCGCGAAGGGAATGAAATTGAAACCACATCCCAGCTTCAAGCAGGTGAATAGAAATGCGATCGGGCCGGCCGCAGCGAGTAACCATATCACTACGGTTTTGATCACCCCTACGCCGCGCTCGTCTCCACCTCCTTGCTCACTTTCTTGAACAAGCCTTGGAGCACGTTGCCGGGGCCCACCTCCACCGCCTTGGTGCAGCCGTCGGCGAGCATGTGCTGCATGGTCTGTGTCCAGCGCACGGGGGCGGTGAGCTGCGCGATCAGGTTCGCTTTGATGCGCGCAGGGTCCGTATGCGGGCGGGCATCCACGTTCTGATAAATGGCGCAGCGCGGGTTCACGATGGGCGTGAACTCGATGGCTGTGGCCAGTTCGGCGCGGGCGGGTTCCATGAGCGGGCTGTGGAAAGCGCCGCCCACCTGTAGCAGCAGCACGCGTTTGGCACCGGCGGCCTTCAGGGCCTCGCACGCGGCGGTCACGCTCTCCACGGTTCCACTGATCACGAGCTGGCCGGGGCAGTTGTAATTGGCCGGCACCACCACACCGGGGATCGTCTTGCAGACCTCCTCCACCCGGGCATCCTCCATGCCCAGGATGGCCGCCATGGTGCTGGGTTGCAGTTCGCACGCCTTCTGCATGGCGTTGGCACGCGCCGCCACCAGCTTCAACCCATCGGCGAACTCCATGGCCCCGGCGGCCACCAGCGCACTGAACTCGCCCAGGCTATGCCCGGCCACCATCGAAGGCTTGAAGGCATCGCCCAACACCTTGGCCTTCACCACGCTGTGCAGGAAGATCGCGGGTTGCGTTACATTGGTCTGCTTCAAGTCCTCCTCGCTCCCCGCGAACATCACATTCGTGAGGTTGAAGCCGAGGATGTCGTTGGCATGCTCGAACCAGATGCGCGCATTGCTGTCGGCCTCGTAGAGGTCCTTGCCCATGCCGGGGAACTGGCTGCCTTGTCCGGGGAATACGTAGGCGGTCATGTGAGGTGATGTATTGCGTTGCGTGATGCGTGTTGGCGTGTTCTGCGTTCCATGCTGGATCCAACACGCAACACTTCACCCGCCAACATGCGATACCGATCGATCAATCCCGGCGCCCGAAGAGCCGCAGCAGCATCAGGAACAGGTTGATGAAATCGAGGTAGAGGCTCAGGGCGCCCATCAGGGCCATCTTCTGCGCGGTCTCCGTGCCCGTGGCCACCTGCTCGCCCATGCGCTTCAACTTCTGGACATCGTAGGCCGTGAGGCCGGTGAACACCACCACGCCGATGATGCTCACCACATAGCTCATCGTGTCGCTCTTCAGGAAGAGGTTCACGAGCGAAGCGATCACGATGCCGATGAGGCCGATCATGAGGATGCTGCCCAGCTTGGTCAGGTCCGTCTTCGTGGTGTAACCGGCCACGGCCATCACGCCGAACACCGCAGCGGTGATGAAGAACACGTTGGTGATGGCCGACATGGAATAGATGAGGAAGATGTAGCTGAGGCTGATCCCCATGATGCAGGAGAAGAGCAGGAACACCGCCAGCAGCGCGGTGGAGCTCATCTTGTTGACCAGGCCACCCATGGCGAAGACCAGGCCGAGCGGCGCCAGCATCACCACCCAGCCGAGGATGGTCTGCCCTCCGGTCTCGAAGTTGATGAGGTATTGGAGCTTGGTGAGGTCGTTGCCGAACCACCACGCCATGACGCCACTGATCACCAGCGCCATGGTCATGAAGCTGAACACGTTGGCCAGAAAGGTGCGCACACTGGCGGCGGCATCAGGGCCGGGTCCGTAGATCACCTGGCTTTGGGCCGGAGTGGGGAATTGGTTCTGTTCCATGGAAAGGTTCGTTGGTGCGAAGGTCGGGAAAAGTGTGGAACACAGATAGCGCTGGCGGGGCGCTGATCCGTACGGATCCGAATTCACAAAGCGCTGCGCAGTTATCCGCGTTCATCGTCATGATCCGCAGGGATGGAACACAGATAGCGCTGGCGGCGCGCTGATCCACACGGATCCGAATTCATGAAGCGCTGTGCGGTTATCCGCGCCCATCATCATGATCCGCGTCATCTGCGTTCCATGCTCCTCAATGCAGCCGCGCGCTGATCAGCTTGATGAACTCGTCACGCGTGCGCGGATCGTTCAGGAAGATGCCGGTGAAGGCGCTGGTGGTGGTCACGCTGTTCTGTTTCTGCACGCCGCGCATGCGCATGCACAGGTGGTCGCACTCCATCACCACGGCCACACCGAGGGGTTTCAGGGTGCTGTGGATGCAGTCGCGGATCTCGTTGGTGAGACGTTCCTGCACCTGTAGCCGCCGGGCGAAGGCGTCCACCACGCGGGGGATCTTGCTCAGTCCCGTGATGCGACCGTTGGGGATGTAGGCCACGTGCGCTTTGCCGAAGAAGGGCAGCATGTGGTGTTCGCACATGGAGTACACCTCGATGTCCTTCACCACCACCATCTGGCTATAATCCTCCTTGAAGAGCGCGCTCTTGAGGATGGCCGCCGGGTCGAGGTCGTAGCCGTGCGTGAGGTATTGCAGCGCCTTGGCCACGCGCTCGGGGGTCTTCAGCAGCCCTTCGCGCTCGGGGTCCTCACCGATGGCCTTCAGGATGTCGCCATAGTGGCCACTGATCCGTCGCACCAGGGCGGTGTCGTACTGGTCTATGCGCTCATAGCCTTCGCCCTGCGGGTTGCGTTCGCTTCCCTTGGCGTTGCCCCGGCCTTTCGGCGCATCGTTGGTACGCTTGGTGGGCTTCCTACTCGCCATGGTATTCCACGTGGTTGTTCTCCGTTTCTTTCAGACGGATGCAGTGCAGCTTGCAGCCCAGCTTTTCCACGGGCCCCGCGAGTTGTTCCCAGAACGCCACGGCGAGGTTCTCGGTGCTGCTGTAGCGGCCTTGCATGAAGGGCACGTCGAGGTCGATGTTCTTGTGGTCCACGTAGCGGATCACGTGTTCGTTGATCAGCCGACCCAGCTCGCTCAGGTCCACCACGAAGCCGGTCTCCGGGCTCGGTTCGCCCTTCACCGTCACCCACAGCTCATAATTGTGGCCGTGCCAGTTGGGGTTGGCGCACTTCCCGAAAGTGGCCATGTTCTTTTCTGCGCTCCAGTCCGGACGACTGAGCTTGTGGGCCGCGCTGAACCGCTCTCGGCGGGTGATGTGTACGATGGGCATGACGGCGCAAAGGTATGAGTGGAGGTAGGTCGCCATGCGAGGTGGGGTGTGCGAGCGATGGGCCTGTGTCGCCCGGCCCGAGCGCCACCGGTACACCGGATGCACCGCACATCCCAGGGCCTCGCGACCGCGCCCGCCTTCTACCTTTGTGCCATGATCATCGTTACCGGCGCAGCAGGTTTCATCGGCAGTGCATTGATCGGCGAGTTGCTTCGTGCGGGCTGGCAGGACATCGTGGCCGTGGACGATCACTCGCGGGCCGACAAGGCGGCGAACCTCGAGGGTAAGGAACTCACCGCACGGGTGGAGCGGGACGAGTTCTTCTCCTGGCTGGATCGGAACGAGAAGCAGGTGCAGTTCATCTTCCACCTGGGGGCCCGCACGGACACCACCCTGTTCGATAAGGCGGTGTTCGATGAATTGAACGTGCGCTACAGTCAGCGTATGTGGGAGGCGTGTGTGAAGTACGGCATCCCGCTGGTGTACGCCTCATCGGCAGCCACCTATGGTGGCGGTGAACACGGCTACAACGATGCGGACGACACCTTGCCCTACAAGCTCCATCCGCTGAACCCGTATGGCGAGAGCAAGAACGAGTTCGATAAGTGGGCGTTGCAACAGGAGAAGAAGCCGTTCTTCTGGGCCGGCCTGAAGTTCTTCAACGTGTTCGGCCCCAACGAGTACCACAAGGGCCGTATGGCCAGTGTGGTGTTCCATGCCTTCAACCAGATCCAGGCCAGTGGTGGCATGAAGCTCTTCCGCAGCCATCGGCCCGACTACAAGGACGGGGAGCAACTCCGCGATTTCGTGTATGTGAAGGACCTATGCCAGGTGTGCATGTTCCTCATGGAACACCGGAAGGACAGTGGCCTCTATAACCTGGGCAGCGGCCGGGCCCGCACCTTCCTGGATCTCGCCCGTGCCACCTTCGCCGCCATGGGCAAGCCGGAATCCATCACCTTCGTCGACACGCCGGCCGACATCCGTGATAAGTACCAGTACCACACCGAAGCGGACATGCGCAAGCTGGAACGCATCGGCTATGCACGGCCCTTCACCTCCCTGGAGGATGGAGTGACGGAATACGTGCAGGCGTACTTGATGAACGGCAAGCGCTGCTGACCGGTCAGGCCTTCGCCTCGCGCAACGCCACCAGCTTGGAGCGGATGTCCAAGAGGCGGTCGCGCAATGCGCCGATATCCAGGGTGGCGCTCACTTCCACGTGGTCGGCTTTGCGCAGCTGCTCGCGCGCTCCCTGCAGGGTGAAGCCCTTCTCCTTCACCAGGTATTGGATGCGCTGGAGCTGTTCGATGTCCTTCTTCGTGTACAGACGGTCCCCCTTGCCGGTGCGCTTCGGTTTCAAGGAGCCGAACTCCTTTTCCCAATAGCGGATCAGCGAAGTGTTCACACCAAGTTTCTCGGCCACCTCGCCGATGGACCAGTAGAGCTTCTCGACCGTCTTCTCTTTCCAGGGCATACTACGCCGTTGTTGTCGGGAATGCGAATGTATGAACGCGGCTCGAAAGCGATGGGGCATTGGTCACATGGCAAGGACGATCGCTTCTTGCATGTCCGTTGGACGTGCGGATCCCCGCATGAGGGCCACGGATCCACACGGGCGACAAGAATGGGTCGTTCGCACGGTACACTTGGCCATTGGCTGTGCATGGCACGCGGTTGACCCATGGTCATCTGTGATCCTCAACGGGCTGAGCGGATCAGGGGATGTGCCGACAAGCGTATGCGGAAGACCGATGGCCCGGGTCGCGTGGTGGTGGCGCGGAAGTCCCCGTGGCCTATGGTGGGTGCGAAGGCCGGGACGTACGGGGTGATGGTCGGTGGCGCGGTGGTGAACGCCCTGCAGGCCATCAGTCCAGCGATTGTCCGGCGTTGCGCGAGATCTCCAGCATGCGCGCATACTCCTCGGGGCTGAGGTCGTTGAAGTAGTAGTTCGCGGGATCCACGGGTTGGCCGCCTTTGTGTACCTCGTAGTGCAGGTGTGGTCCCGAGCTCAAGCCGCTGTTGCCCACCAGCCCGATCACGTCGCCGCGCTTCACACGCTGTCCGTTGCGCACCTTCAACTCGCTCAGGTGAGCGTACAGGGTGTGGTAGTCGAAGCCATGGTCCACCACCACGTGCATGCCATAACCATTGGTGGCGTAATCCGCGAAGGTCACCCGGCCATCGCCCGTGGCATGGATCGGGGTGCCCACCTTGGCGGTGAAATCCATGCCGGCGTGGAACTTGGGGATCTTGTGGATCGGATGGATCCGCATGCCATAGCCACCGGCCGTGGCGGTGAGATCGTCGTTCGGGATCGGCTGTACCGCGGGTATGCTGGCGAGCATCTCCTTCTTGCGCAACACCAGCGAAGCCACCTCGTCCAGGGACTTGGACTGCACCACCAGCTGCCGGGTGAGCGCATCCAGCCGCTTCTTGGTGGAGATCACCACCTCGCTGCTGGCGAAATCGTTCAAGTCCTTGTAGCGGTCCACGCCACCGGCACCGGCCTGGCGGATACTGGCGGGCAGCGGATCGGCCTCGAAGATCACGCGGTAGATGTTGTCATCGCGTCGGCGTACGTCGCTGAGAACGCCCTCCACCTCGCCGAATTGCTTGTTCATCAGCTCGTATTGGAGAAGGAGTTGCTGGTTCTCCCGCCGCAATTGCGCCTCCTTCGGCGAATCCACGAACTGGTACACGAGGAAGATGCCCAGCACGCCCACCAGCAACCCGGGAGTAAGGGCCAGGAGGGTACGCTTGGTCTTCTGCCAGGTCGTGAGCCGGATCCGCTCGAAGTTGAGCGTTTTCGGGTTGAAGCGGTACTTCTGCTCGGACATGGCGTGGCGAACGAGAACGGCGAAGTTACGGTGGTACGGAGCACCGGCACCGCATCATGCAGGCATCGGTGGCCCGCCCGGTGCTGGTGGTGGGCAAGGTGTGTGACCGGTCCGGCCACGGGTGCACCGCGGCATCACGTGGTGTGGACGATCCCCCTTCGGTACTTTCGCCGCCCGAAGCAGCCAGCACATTTCCATCATGCTCACCAGCCAGCAGATCCGCCAGAAGTTCCTCGATCATTTCGCCAGGCACGGCCATACCATCGTGCCCAGTGCCCCCATGGTGGTCAAGGACGATCCCACGCTCATGTTCACCAACGCGGGCATGAACCAGTTCAAGGACCTCTTCCTCGGCAACCGCGAGGCCAAGCACAAACGCATCGCCGACACGCAGAAGTGCCTGCGCGTTTCCGGCAAGCACAACGACCTGGAGGAGGTGGGCATCGACACCTACCACCACACCATGTTCGAGATGCTCGGCAACTGGAGCTTCGGCGACTACTTCAAGAAGGAGGCCGTCCAGTGGGCATGGGAGCTGCTCACGGACGTGTACGGGATCGACAAGGACAACATCTATGTCACCTACTTCGGTGGCGATGAGAAGGATGGACTGCCCGCCGATGAGGAGACACGCGACCTGTGGAAGCAATTCATGCCGGAGGAGCGCATCCTGCCCTTCAGCCGCAAGGATAACTTCTGGGAGATGGGCGACACCGGCCCCTGCGGACCATGCACCGAGATCCATGTGGACGTGCGCACTGCCGAAGAGAAGGCACAGAAACCCGGCCGCGAGCTGGTGAACAACGACCACCCCCAGGTGATCGAGATCTGGAACAACGTGTTCATGCAGTTCGAGCGCAAGGCCGACGGCTCGCTCGTGACGCTGCCCGCGCAGCACGTGGACACCGGCATGGGCTTCGAGCGCCTGTGCATGGTGCTGCAGGGCAAACGCAGCAACTACGACACCGATGTGTTCCAGCCGCTGATCCAGGCCATCGCCAAGCGCTGCGGCAAGGAGTACGGCAAGGACGAGAAGAGCGACATCGCCATGCGCGTGATCGCCGACCACCTACGCGCCATCAGCTTCGCCATCGCCGACGGGCAGCTGCCCAGCAACACCGGCGCGGGCTATGTGATCCGCCGCATCCTGCGCCGTGCCGTGCGCTACGGCTACAGCTTCCTCGGCTTCAGCGAGCCCTTCCTGCACACGCTGGTGGCCACGCTCGCGAAGGAGATGGGCGACCAGTTCCCCGAACTGCGCAAGCAGCAGCAACTGATCGAGAGCGTGATGCAAGAAGAGGAGAAAGCCTTCCTGCGCACGCTGGAGCAAGGCACCAAGCGCTTGGAACAGGCCCTCGCGGAGTCGAAGGGCACCCTGTCCGGCGACCGTGCCTTCGAGCTCTTCGACACCTACGGCTTCCCCATCGACCTCACGCAGCTCATGGCGCGCGAGCAGAGGATGGACGTGGACATGAAGGGCTTCGAGGCCGAATTGCAGAAGCAGAAGGAGCGCAGCCGCGCCGCCACGGCCGTCACTACGGGCGACTGGGTCGAACTGGGCAAGGGCGAGACAACCTTCATCGGCTACGATGAGCTGAGCGCGGAGGCCCGCATCCTGCGCTACCGCAAGGTTTCCGGCAAGGGCGGCGACCAGTTCCAGTTCGTGCTGGACCGCACGCCGTTCTATGCCGAAGGCGGTGGCCAGGTGGGCGACCAAGGCTGGCTGATCCAGGGCGCCGACCAGGTGGAGGTGATCGATACCAAACGCGAGAACCAGCTGATCGTGCACTTCACCAAGGAACTGCCGAAGGACGTGAGCAAGCCGCTCACCGCACAGGTGAACACGCAGCGTCGCGGCCTCACCGCGCGCAATCACACGGCCACGCACCTGCTGCACCACGCCCTGCGCAAGCACCTGGGCACGCATGTGGAGCAGAAGGGCTCGCTCGTGGCACCCGACCGGCTGCGCTTCGACATCAGCCACTTCGCCAAGGTGACGCCCGAGGAGCTGGCCACCATCGAGCACGAGGTGAACGCCATGATCACCGACGACATCGTGTTCGAGGACAAGCGCAACGTGCCCATCGCCGAGGCGAAGGCCATGGGTGCCATGGCGCTCTTCGGCGAGAAGTACGGCGACAACGTGCGCGTGGTGAAGTTCGGACCGAGCGTGGAACTCTGCGGCGGTACCCACGTGCCCCGCACCGGCGTCATCGGTCCCTTCCGTATCGTGAGCGAGAGCGCGCTGGCCGCGGGCATCCGCCGCATCGAGGCCATCACCAGCGTGGAGGCCGAGCGCATGATCAACGAGAAGTTGGCGAAGCTGGAGGCCATCGAGGACCTGCTGAAGCGCCCCGCCGACGTGGTGGCCGCCGTGCAGAAGCTCGCCGAGCAGCACGCCGCGCTCACCAAGGAACTGGAGAAGGCCGCGAAGGAGAAGGTGAAGCGCTACGCCTCATCGATCCCCGCCAAGGCCAAGGCCAACAGCAAAGGCGTGAAGGTGCTGGTGGAACAACTCGACCTCGACGCCCAGGGCCTGAAGGACCTCGGCTTCACCCTGCGCGAGCAGCACGCGGACCTGGCCTTCGTGGCCGGTGCGGTGATCGACGGCAAGCCCCTGCTCGCCGTATCGCTCGGCAAGCAGGCCCTCGAAGCCACGGGCCTCAAGGCGGTGGACATCATCAAGCAGATCGGCCCGCTGATCAAGGGCGGCGGCGGCGGCCAGCCCGATTTCGCGACTGCCGGGGGCAAGGAACCCGGCGGCATGGCCGAAGCGCTCAAGAAGGCGGCGGAGATGTTGGGGTGAACCCTCAGAGCTTCCGAAGCGCCTCGCGAACGCTCAGCGGCGAAAGCGTTCGCGAGCCCACGTAGTGCCGTACCGCCTCGGGGTTCGTGGCACTGGCTTCGCGCAGGGCCCAACCGATGGCCTTGCGCAGGAAGAACTCCGGCCGTGCGGCATGCCGATCGATGTTCGCGAAGAGCAAGTCCAGGTCGGCATCCGCCTTCCAGCGGTTCTGGAACAGGATGGCCGTACGGTTCAGCCAGAGGTCCGCACTGGAGATCCAGCGTTCGTTCCAGGGGGGTATCGATCCGGGATGGCGCTTCAAGATGGTGCCGACCACGTGAGTGGCCAACGCGTCCACCGTATCCCACCAACTCTTCGTGGTGAGGGCATCCTCGATCCAGGGCAGCTGCTCCGGCCCGAGCTTGCGGGCCTGCTTGGTCAGGAGGTCCACTGCGGTGTGGTGGAGCTCCCGTTCCGGACAGGCGAAGGCCTCGCGCACCACCGTAGGCAGCTCGTCCACGGTCGGAACACCGTGGGTGGCCAGGTGTTCCTTGAGCAGTTCGCGTCGTGGCCCGGCCTTGATCCCGAAGAATGGCGCAACACCTTTCATATAGGCCTCCATGGCCGCGGCATCCTTGGGGTCGCGGTGGTGTTGGTAGGTTCGGCGTAAGGTGAGGACCCAGGTATGCATGGGACGAAGTTGGTCATTCGGCGGTCGTGCGTAGGCGCGGTGTGGAACTTGTCTGCTCGGCAACGAGGCCTGGGGTGTCCCCCGGAACGCAAAAGCCCGAGCTTGCGCCCGGGCCTTCACGGAAGGATCATGTGGGGTCGTTCAGCACACCATCAGGCCATCATCGGTCGTGGGGTGAGCTTGTGCGGTTTGGGCAGGTCTTGCTGGCCGTACAACGGGCCGAGGTACTGCACATCGTCATCCATGGCCAGGTTGAGGACATAGAGGCCATTGAGCACGAAAACGAGCACGCGGTCGAGCAGGCTGTTCTTGCCGAAGCACTGGAGCACCTCGATCCACACCTTGGGCAGGAAGTACAGTTGGCCGTAGACCGGGATCAGGAACAGCCAGGCTTGCCAAGCGGGCCTGCCCACGATCTGCAGGAAAACCACCAGGTTCCATCCGGGCACGAAGGCGGCCAGGCCGGGCAGACGGCATTTCTCATACAGCCGCCACTGTGCGAGCAGGGCGATGATGGTGACGAAGCCGATGGCGTAATACAGTGTATTACCCATCTTCGCATAGAGCGTGTGGTGTAGTTCAGAAAGCCATTCCATGGTGAGAGCAGGTTTGGTTCATGGTGTTGATCCGCATGTGGTTCCGAGGGTAAGACGCAGGTCCGGGCCAAGGGTTGCTTGCGGAACGCCTCGAACACGTGGTCGGGTATGTTGGCACCGGCCAACGGCAGCGTGGCACGAGCACCGGGGCATGGCGGGTCAGGGGCGGTACGAGTGCCCGCCGTGCGCGCACGGGGCCGTGAACGGGCGGCCGGAGCGTGGGCAGGATGCCGTTTGCGCGCTCAGCCCCTCGGTACGGCGTAGGCCTTCACGTCCGCCTCGGTGATCTCTTTTCCGCTGAGGATCACCAACCGCTCGATCACGTTGCGCAATTCACGCACGTTGCCTGTCCAAGGCAGTTGCTGAAGCTCCTTCACCGCCTTGCCCTCGATGGGTTTCGGGGCGATGCCCTGTTCGCCACACACCTGTTGGATGAAGTGGTCGGCGAGCAGCGGGATGTCGTCGATGCGTTCGCTCAGGCTGGGCACGTGGATCGGGATCACGCTCAGGCGGTGGTAGAGGTCCTCGCGGAAGTTCCCGGCGGCGATCTCCTTCTTCAGGTCCTTGTTGGTGGCGGCGATCACGCGCACGTCCACCTGTACGTCCTTGTCGCCGCCCACGGGCGTGATGCGGCCCTCCTGCAGCGCGCGGAGCACCTTGGCCTGCGCGGCCAGCGCCATGTCGCCGATCTCGTCCAGGAAGAGCGTGCCGCCGTGGGCCAGTTCGAACTTGCCCTTGCGGTCCTTGATGGCGCTGGTGAAGCTGCCCTTGATATGGCCGAAGAGCTCGCTTTCGATCAGCTCGCCGGGGATGGCCGCGCAGTTCACCTCGATGTAGGCGCCATTAGCCCGGTTGCTCTTCTGGTGGATCAGGCGTGCCACGCCCTCCTTGCCCGCACCGTTGCCGCCGGTGATCAGTACGCGGGCATCGCTGGGCGCCACCTTCTCGATCATCTCCCGGATGGTATGCAGCGCCTTGCTCTCGCCCACCATTTGTACGCCATTGCCCTTCGCCTTGCCCACCTTCGTACGCAGCACCTTTGTTTCCTGCACCAGGTCCTTGCGGTCCAGTGCGTTGCGCACACTCACCAGGATACGGCTGATGTTCGGTGGTTTCTCGATGAAGTCGAAGGCGCCTTTCTTCAAGGCTTCCACAGCGGTGTCGATGGTGCCGTGCCCGCTGATCATGATCACCGGTACGTCATCGTTATGGGCCATCAGCTTCTGGAGGAACTCCAGCCCGTCCATCTTCGGCATCTTGATGTCGCAGAGGATCGCATCGTAGCCGCCTCTCTTCGCCTTCTCCAGCCCGGCCGCGCCATCCTCGGCCTCGTCCACCGTATGCTTTTCGTGCTCGAGGATATCGCGCAGCGCGTTGCGGATGGCTTTTTCGTCGTCGATGATCAGCAGGTTGGCCATGGAGGGTGGTCCGGTTGATGAGGTACGGGGCAAAGATGCGGAACCGTGGACGGATCACGGATGTGGAGGTGGTGGTCTGGGATGGACGGCATGGCCCACTGCGGGAAGGCCAGGGTGTATCCGTGTCATCCAGGGTGGGGAGCGTGGCTGTTGGTGGCCACCAGCGCCATTTGCCAGCGACAGCCATCCTCTCGTGATGGGGTATCTTCACCCACAATGCGTAAAGACCCGATCGATCGACTGCTCAAACCGATAGACAGTTTCATCCACGACCAGGCCGCATCGGGTCTGGTGTTGTTCATCGCCACGGCCATCGCCCTGTTCCTGGCCAATTCACCCTGGCGCGAGGCTTACCACCAGCTGTGGACCACCCCGGTCGGTTTCGGGTTCGGTGGGTTCGTGGTGGCCAAGGACCTGCACCACCTGATCAACGATGGCCTAATGGCCATGTTCTTCTTCGTGGTGGCGTTGGAGTTGAAGCGGGAGTTCGTGGGCGGCGAGTTCTCCAACCCGCGCAATGCCTTGCTTCCCATCGGCGCCTCCATCGGGGGCATGGCCTTTCCCGCCTTGATCTACCTGCTGGTGGTGGGGTCGTCCAGTGCGGAGGCCGTGGGCTGGGGCATCCCCATGGGTACCGATACCGCCTTCGTGCTGGGGCTGCTCGCCATGTTGGGCAAGCGGGTGCCGACGGCCATCAAGGTGTTCTTCATCTCCACGGCGGTCACGGACGATATCGGTGCCGTGTCGGTCATCGCGCTGTTCTACACATCGGACATCTCCACCGTCAACCTGTTGTTGGGTGGCGCGTTCCTGGTGGCGCTGGTGGCGATGAACCTGCTGGGTGTGCGCAGCGTGCTGGCCTACGGGCTGGTGGGCATCGGCGGGCTTTGGCTGGCGTTCCTGCTGAGCGGGGTGCACGCCACGGTGGCCGGTGTGCTCGCCGCCTTGGCGATCCCGGCGCGGACCAAGATGAGCGAAGCTTCGTACCCCGAACGCCTGCGCGAACTGGCCGATCGGTTCTCGGCCCTGCCGAACGCACCGGGGAACGTCATCAGCAATGAACAGCTGTATGTGATCCGCAAGGTGAAGCGTTTCAGCACCTACGCCGAGACCCCGCTGCAGCGGTTGGAGCAAGGGCTGCATCCGTGGGTGGCCTTCGGGGTGTTGCCGTTGTTCGCCTTGGCCAATGCGGGGATCGAACTGCCCACGTCGTTCGATGGGCTTCTGGCGAGCAAGGTCACCTTGGGCATCTTCCTGGGCCTGGTCATCGGCAAGCCGCTGGGGTTGCTATCGATGAGCTGGCTCTTGGTGCGGTGGGGGGTGGGACGTTTGCCGGCGGGCACGGGCTGGACGCAGATGCTGGCCATCTCGATCCTCTCCGGGCTGGGTTTCACCATGGCGGTCTTCATCAACGAACTGGCCTTTGATGACGTGGCGGTACGGGAGCAAGCCAAGTTGGGGATCCTCTTCGCCTCGGTCCTGGCGGCCACATTGGGCGCGCTCCTGTTCCGGTTCTTTTCGCGGAAGGCGGTGGCGTAGGTGGATCCCCTATTGGCCTTTGGTGTCCTGCGGAAGACGCCTCATGGCACCTTCCTTCAGGGCGTACCTGCTCCATTGGAGTTCGCGAATGCCGCCGGCGGAGAGCACCCGTTCGATCGCGATCAGGGCGTAGGGCATGGTGTCCACGCGGTACATGGGCAGGCCGGGCACGCGTTGTCGGGTGGTGCGGTCCATGCGGAGCAGGCGGTCCTTCAGGGCGTCGAACTCCAGGGCGGTGAAACCCAGGTGGGTGGTCTGCGGGTCCAACGCCGCACCGCGTTCGGCCTGCACCATGGCGGCGAGGCTATCGAAGCTGCCCGCGCTGCCGATCAGCACGTGCGGCTCGTGCCGGTCGAGGTTGGCGTACAAAGCAGGGAGCCGGGCGTCGAGAAGGGCGGCGATACGGGCTTCTTCCTCCAGGGTGATGGGGTCGTTCGCCGGGATGCGTTCGAGCAGGCGTGTGGTGCCCACCTCGAAGCTGTGCTTCCACATCAGGGCTTTGTCCGTGGCCAGGATGAATTCGATGCTGCCGCCACCGATGTCCATCACCAGGGCGGGCTTGCTGGTGAAGGGCACCGCCTGCCGCACCCCTTCAAGGATCAGTTCGGCCTCCTCTTCGCCGGGGACGATGGTGATACGGATGCTCAGGTGTTCCGCAGCCGCGCGCGCGAAAGCGTTCCCGTTACGGGCGTTGCGCAGGGCGGAAGTGCCGAAGCCTTCGAGGTGTGCCACGCCGTGTGCCAAAGCCGTGGCCTTGTAGCGCTGCAGGGCATCCAGCCCGCGTTGGAACGCGTCCGGTGCGATCATCCCCTGTTCGATGCCACCACGCCCCAAGTGTACGGGCACCTCTTCGCTGTGAAGGATCCGCAAGGGCCCATCGCCCTGTTCGAACACGAGCAGGTTGAAGGTGTTGGTGCCGAGGTCGATGATGGCGTGGGGCATGTGCGGTTCCGCGGTTGTCCGGACCAGGGCATGAGGAGGTGCCCCATCCTGCCGACTACCCTTTATAGAAGAGCCACTTCCCCAGTTCCTTCCAATTCACCTTCTTGCCGTACATGAGTATGCCGGTGCGGTAGATGCGGCCTGCCACCCAGGTGGTGCCGATGAAGGCGGCAACGAGCAGGGCCATGCTCAGGATCAGTTGCCAGGTGGGTGCACTGCCCATGGCCACGCGCACCATCATCACAATGGGGCTGGTGAAGGGGATGATGCTGCTCCAGAACACCGCGGGGCTTTCCGGGTTGTACACCGCCATTTGGGCGATGATGATGGCGGCGATCATGGGCATGGTGACCGGGAACATGAATTGCTGGGTGTCCGTTTCACTGTCCACCGCCGAGCCGATCGCTGCCAGCAGCGAGCTGTACAAGAGGTAGCCACCGATGAAGTAGAAGAGGAACACGGCGAGGATCAAGGGGATGTCGATCTGCCTGAGCGGCCCGAGGATCTCTTCCTGGTCGAAGGCCGCTTGGCCGGCTTGTGCTTTTTCCAGCTGGGCCTGTACCTCGGTGGTCATGCCTTGTTCGGCGAGTTGCGCGGGGGCGAACTTGTCGGCGGCGATCAGGGAGGTGCCCACGCCGATCATGGTGGTGGTCATCACGATCCAGAGGATGAATTGGATGAAGCCCACCAGGGCGATGCCGATGATCTTCCCCATAATCAGTTGGAAGGGTTT
>CAUJED010000071.1:0-4890 GCA_963169535.1 Bacteroidota bacterium
AGCCTGAGCAGCGTGGAGCCCGAGGTACGCACGGTGAGCGTGGACATCTACGACCTCTCCGGCAAGCGCGCGATGGCACGTACCATCGCCGTACAGGATGGCTTCGTGAACACCAACGTGGAGCTCGGCAGCCAGCTGGCCGGCGGCCTCTACATGGTACACATCACCGCCGGCGACAAGACCTACACCGAGCGCCTGGTGATCCAGCCGTAAGGGAACAGCCCCCATTCGAACGGGAAGCCCCGCGCCAATGGCGCGGGGCTTCTTGCTTGGATACCATCGGGACAACGAGGCGCTGCCCTGATCCAACGCAGCCGCACGTCTTCACTTCCTCTCTACCGAGCGGAACAGACCGCTTCTTGGTTACCGCCTCCGTACGTGAAGGCCCCGGACATGCCTCCCATGGGCGGCGGCATGGACATGATGTGATCCGTGCCCGTAACGGACGTGGAAGCCCCGGCCCCCAACGGCCGGGGCTTCTTCTTTCCGGCCATGGCGACACGCGCGCGGTTCCGCGCATCCCCACCTGCATCGAGGCAATACCACATGCTCCTGCTTCAGCGAGACATCACATACCCGTTCAAGCGCACGAGTAGCCAGGCCTTGGCCTGATCGTTCACATCCGGACGGTCTCCCCGATGAACGGTAGAACCAGATCACCGACACATGAACGCGAGGACCCTTACCCTATTGATCCCCATCGTTGTCGCATGTGAGTCCGCCACGGCACAGGTGCCCGTATTGTTGAAGGACATCAACCCATCCGGCAATTCCAATCCCGGCTTGTTCACCTGCGTCGGCGATATGGTGTACTTCAGTGCCACGGACGGCGTGAACGGCGTGGAGCTCTGGAAGACCGATGGCAGCGAGGCCGGCACCCTGATGGTGAAGGACATCAACCCGGGCACGGGCAGCAGCGCCCCTCGGGATCTCATGCTGATGAACGGCGTCCTGCATTTCATCGTGACCGGCGCTGGCATGGAGCCGGAATTGTGGCGGACGGACGGCACGGAAGCCGGCACCCAACTGGTGCTGAGCAGGACCGATGTTCCGGGGCTTCTGGAGTGGATCACGTTCGTGGCCTTCCCCGATTCCGGGCCCGGCGGGAGCGACCGCATCTTCTTCAGAGGGTACGATGCCGACCACGGGCGCGAGCTGTGGAGCACCGATGGAACGCCAGCGGGCACGCTGCTCTTCCTCGACATCAACCCGGGCACTGCCAACAGCAGCTTCCAGGATCCCATGGCCCACGATGGCATGCTCTACTTCACCGCGAATGATGGCCTCACGGGCAGCGAGCCCTGGATGAGCGATGGTACCGTGGCAGGCACGCACCTCATCGCCGAGACCATCGCGGGTCCGGCAAGTTCGGGCACCTCACCTTCGAACTACCGGGCGGCGGGCGGGCTGATATTCTTCCGCGCAGGCACCAGTGCCACAGGCGATGAATTGTGGGCCACCGATGGAACCGTGCCGGGCACCGGCCTGGTCAAGGACATCTTCCCCGGCGCCAACTCCAGCCTGCCCTCCAACCTTCTGGAGCACAATGGACAACTGCACCTACGCGCGTTCCCCACGACGGGCAGCAGCACCGCCTTGATCTGGCAAAGCGATGGAACACAGTCCGGCACCGTTTCCTGGAACACCTTCGGCTATACCAACCCGGACAACTTCTGCAGCCACGATGGGGCCTTGTACGTCACGGCCCTCGGGACCACCACCTATCGGCAGCTCTGGCGCACGGATAACACCGCCCCAGGCACCTATGAGATCCCCTACCCCGGCAGCGATGTGATCTCGCCGTTCTCGAACGCGGCTCCCATGCTCAGCTGCAACGGCACTTTGTTCTTCCGCGCGAACTACCTCACGAGCACGGGCCTGGAGCTCTATGTGCTGAACCTGACGACGGGGAGCGGAGCGCACGATAGCGATGGCATCCGCATCTACCCGATCCCCGCTACCGACGGCGTGTGGATCGATCTTGGTGAAGCTTCCGATGGAAACGCGACGGTAACCATCATCGACCTGCAGGGCCGGGTCATCGGATCCTCACCATCGCTCGTTGCCGTCGGCACGGGACGCTTCCGGGTCCCGCTGGAGGGCGTGGCCCCCGGCACCTACCTCATCCACCTGAAGGTGGGCGGGAAGCGCTGGAGCAAGCGGATCATCAAGGCATAGGCGCCCCAACGGATGAGGAGCCCCGGTCAGATGGCCGGGGTTCCTCAATTCCTGCTTGTGTTCGTTCACATCGGGCAGGCCACCCCGATAAATGGCAGACCCGGATTCCATCCACAAAAGGAAACCACCACCCATGAGAACCTCTACACTGGTCACCGCCATCACCCTCGGCATCGCTACAATGGCGGGCACCCCGCCAACGACCTCCAGGCTGGAAGGCCGTTCATCTGCTCCCACTGGCTTCGAGGAGAACAAGGGACAGGTGCGCAGCACCACCGGCGAGGCCGCACCCTTCGTGCGTTTCCACCTGGCCCAGGGCAACACCCACCTGTTCCTGCTGGAGAACGGCATCGCCTACCAATTCAACCGAACGCACTACCCGGCCGGGTACCAGGAAGCGCAGGCGGCCGGTCATGATCCGGAAAAGCAAGAGCAACTGGATGCCTTGCGCAGCCAGATCCGCTTGGAGACCTTCCGCATGGACATGCGCTTGGAAGGCGCGGACCCGTATGCGCGCATCACCACCGAAGGCCGCAGCAGCGACTACACCCAGTACTACAACCACGATGCGCTGGATGTACACAGCTACACCAAGGTGATCTATCACGATGTGTACCCCGGGATCGACTGGGTGGTCTACACGACAGATGCGCGTCACTCCGGAGCTCCATCCGGGGTGAAATACGATTTCGTGGTAAGCCCCGGCGCTGATCCGAACGCGATCCGCCTGCGTTTCGAGCACCACGAAGAATTGGAAGTGAATGCCAACGGCGAACTCATCCATGGCAACCGCATGGGGCGCTTCACGGAAGAGCGGCCGGTGAGCTTCCAGGGTGGGAAGGAGATCGCGACGCGTTTCGTGCTTGAAGACGACGTCCTCCGCTTCGCCATTGAGGCCTACGACCACAGCCGCACGCTGACCATTGATCCTGCGCGCGTTTGGGCCACGTACTATGGCGGCCCGGACAATGACATCGGCCGCAGCTGCACAACGGACGCCAACGGTGACGTCTACTTGGCAGGATACACTTGGTCGCTTTCGGCGATTGCAGCGGGTGGCCATCAGAATACACTAGGCGGGGGCTTCAGAGATGCCTATCTCGTTAAGTTCAATAGCAACGGGCAACGACTTTGGGCCACCTATTATGGAGGAACGGATTACGACGAAGGATACGGGAGCGCTACTGACGCCGCCGGGAACGTGTTCCTGTGCGGGATGACTTGGTCCAGCAACGGCATCGGATCGGGTGGCCATCAGGATACATACGCAGGAGGCCAAGGCGATGCTTTTCTGGTGAAGTTCGACCCCACTGGTGCGCGTCTGTGGGCCACATACTACGGCGGGCCTGGTCAAGACCGCGGCTTTTCATGCGCAGTGGATGTCAACGGCAGTGTGTACCTAGCCGGTATCACGCTTTCCACCTCAGGTATCGCAAGCGGTGGCCACCAGAATACGATGGGTGGATCCTCCGATGCTTATCTGGTCAAATTCAGTTCTGGTGGAACCCGCGAGTGGGGCACCTATTACGGCGGCAACAATGGCGCCGAGGGCTTCTCATGCACAACGGATGGTAGCGGGAATGTTTATCTGGCGGGCAACACGTCCTCCACTTCCAATATCGCGGCGGGTGGCCATCAAAGCGACCTCGCTGGCATGCTCGATTGCTTCCTCGCCAAGTTCAACAGTGCCGGTGTGCGGTCATGGGCCACATATTACGGCGGGCCTGAACCGGATGGGGAAGGCCGTGTGGCAACGGATAACGCAGGCAATGTATTTCTGATCGGAAACACCAGTTCAACTTCCGGCATTGCTTCGGGCGGGCACCAAGAAACCTATGGCGGTGGATTGCGCGACGGCTTTGTCGCGAAGTTCAATGGTGATGGGCAACGGCTTTGGGGCACATACTACGGAGGAAGCGATGATGATCTAGCCAGCTCATGCGCTATCGATGGCAGCGGCAATGCCTATATCGCAGGTCGTTCCGGATCGCAAACAGGCATAGCTGCTGGCGGTTTTCAGAACATCCACGGAGGGTTGAGCGATGCGTTCCTGGTGAAACTCAACAGCGGTGGACAAAGGTTGTGGGGGACCTATTATGGTGGATCCGGTGCCGACCAAGGCTACGGTTGTGCTGTGAATGACGATGACCATGTTTTCCTTGCAGGCACCACCCCGCCCGGTACGGGTATGGCAGATGGGGGACACCAGAACACTTTTGGCGGTGGCTCCGGCGATGCCTTCCTGGTCAAGTTCGAAGGTGGTTCCGAAGGCATTTCCACGGGTAGCATTCCTGGGCCGCTTTGCTCAGAGACTCCCGTGAGCGTCCCCTTCACCACCACGGGCATCTTCAACGCCGGAAACACCTTCACGGCGCAACTCTCCGATGCTTCGGGCAGCTTCGCCGATCCGGTGGCCATCGGCAGCTTGAGCGGCACCACCAGTGGCTCGATCGACGCAACGATACCGGGAGGAACGACAACGGGTACTGGCTATCGCATCCGCGTGGTGAGCAGCGATCCAATATTGGAAGGAGATGACAATGGCGCTGACGTCGTGATCACTGCTCCTGGGGAGCCCTGCGATGATGGCGTTTCCAATACGCTGAACGACGTGGTAAGCGCGGAGTGCGTGTGCGCAGGTACGCCCACACCCATCACGCTCGTCGGTCAATTCAACCCAGCGAATGCGGGTGGTTTTTGCGGTATCGCTTA
>CAUJED010000072.1:0-2962 GCA_963169535.1 Bacteroidota bacterium
AACATCTACAGCAGTTTCATGCAGCGTGCCTACGATCAGGTGGTGCACGATGTGGCCCTGCAGAACCTGAACGTGGTGTTCTGCTTGGACCGCGGCGGGTTGGCCGGTGCCGACGGCCCCACGCACCACGGCGCGTTCGACATCGCCTACTTCCGCTGCATACCGAACATGATCGTGAGCGCCCCCATGAACGAGGAGGAGCTGCGCGACCTGATGTACACCGCGCAGCTGAAGGACCACGGTCCCTTCAGCATCCTCTACCCGCGAGGCGAGGGCGTGATGACCGAGTGGAAGACGCCCTTCAAGGAGATCAAGATCGGCACGGGCCGCAGGGTGCGCTCGGGCAACGACATCGCCGTGCTCAGCATCGGGCACATCGGCAACATCGCCGCGAAGGGGATCGATGCACTGGAGGCCGAGGGCTACAGCGTGGCGCACTACGACATGCGTTTCGCCAAGCCGATCGATGAACTGCTGCTGCACGAGGTGTTCGGCAAGTTCAAGCACGTGATCACCATTGAGGATGGATGCATCCAAGGCGGCATGGGCAGTGCCGTGCTGGAGTTCATGGCCGACCACGGCTACCACGCCCAGGTGAAGCGCCTCGGCATCCCCGACCGGTGGATCGAGCACGGCACGCAGCCGGAGCTGTACGCGGAGTGCGGGTTCGATGACGTGGCCCTGATCGCGGCGGTGAAAGAGATGCTGCCGGCGAAGGGGAAGGCGGTGAAGGCGAGCGCGTGATCTGGCTGCATGGCCGCCTCCCGGAGAACGAAACCCCGCTGCATCATCATCGCCGGGCCTCAAGGAGGCAACATCCTGTGATCCTACAAGCCCTACCGCACCGCCGCTTCCAAGTGGTCCCACAGCGTGGCCAATGAGCATACGGTGATGCCTTGGCCGTAGGGGTGGTCCTTCGCGCTGGGCGTCACTACCAACCGCACGGGGGCCTGCACGGCCTCGTAGGCGAGCATATTGCCCTTGCTCAACGAGGGGCTGTTGGTGCTCTTCACCTCCACGGCCGCCAGCACCTTGTTGCCGCGCACCACCAGCAGGTCCAGTTCCGAACCGTCCTGCGTGCGGAAGTGGCACAGCTCGGCACGGCCTTCGAGGCGGGCGCGCACCTGCTGCGCCACGAACCCCTCCCATGATGCACCGCGCAGGTGGTGGCCGAACAGGTCGTCGTGCGAACGCACGTTCAGCAGCGCGTGCAGCATGCCACTGTCGGTGATGTACACCTTGGGCGCCCGTATCAGCCGCTTGCGCAGGTTGGTTTGGAAGCTGGGCAGCGCGAAGGTGACGTACGCCGCCTCGAAGAAGCCGAGGTAGTGCTTCACCGTGGGCGGGCTGAGGCCGATGGAGCGCGCGAGCATGGCCATGTTGAGCACGGAGCCGTGCGTGCTGGCGAGCATGCGCAGCAGTTGCAGGGCGGTACCCGCGTTGGCCCGCAGCCCCAGTTCGGGCAGGTCGCGCTCGGTGAAGGAGCGCAGCTGGTCGCGCTGCACGGCGCTGGCGTCGGCATCGCTATCCGCGAGGAACGCGTCCGGATAGCCCCCGCGCAGCCACAGGCGGTCCTGCTGCCTGCGCGGCACCTCATGCACGGAGAAGGGGTAGAGGTCCAGATAGGCCACCCGGCCCGCCAGCGACTCCGATGCGCGCTGCACGATCACCGGCGAACTGGACCCCAGCAGCAGGAAGCGCCCCGCACGGCGGTCGCGGTCCACCAAGGTGCGCAGCAGGGGGAAGAGCTCCGGCATGCGCTGTGCCTCGTCGATCACCACCAGCTCATCGGTATGGGCCAGCAGGTATTCCTTGGCGTTGCGCAGGATGGCCCGGTCGTCGGGATCCTCGAGGTCCAGCCGCACCGAGGGCCGTCCCAGCCGCTTCACCAACAGGTGCGAGAGCGTGGTCTTGCCCACCTGCCGCGCACCAAGGATGGCCACCACGGGGCGCTTCCGGAGGCGGTCAAGGGCGGTGTCGGCAAGCAGGCGCTGGATCGGCATGGCGCACGGTTAACCCTGCAAATATAAATTCGGGCTTTCGATTTGCAGGGTTGCGAAATGGTCGTGAGGCGGTGTTCTGAAGGACGACCGATCGGGGTCGCCACCATTGGCGGGGCGTACGCGTACCTTGGCCTCATGGCCGCCTCCCGGAAAGCGAAACCCCGCTGCATCATCATCGCCGGCCCCAATGGGGCAGGGAAGACGACGTTCGCCAAGAAGTTCCTGACACCGGACAAGGGTATCCTCCATTTCGTGAATGCGGACCTGATCGCTTCGGGCTTGTCACCGCTGCATCCCGGAGTTGGCGGCTCGTGCGGCGGGCCGGTTGCTGCTTTCCGAACTGGACCGGCTGACGAACGCGGGAATATCATTCGCGCTGGAAAGTACCTTGAGCGGACGCACGTACGTGGAGCGGATCCAACGCATGAAAGAGCGGGGCTATACCGTGGAAATGCTCTTTCTCCGCTTGGAAAGCCCAGAACTGGCGATCAAGCGTGTGGCACACCGGGTGAAGCAGGGAGGCCATCATGTGCCACCGGAAGATGTGCGGCGGCGTTATGTGCGTGGATGGCATAACTTTGAACAGCAATACCGCCCGCTGGCCGACGCATGGGCGGTGTATGAGAATTCCGGAGCTGTTCCCATACCCTTGGAGCAATATCCATGAGCAAGAAGAAGCAGAAGGCCGAGTCGGAAGAATTCTTCACCGCCGTGGCGAAAGCCATGAAGGAGGCCGCCAAGGAAGCCCGCCGCGTGGCCCGCATGCACGGCACCAAGGTGTGGGTGGTGAAAGATGGTAAGATCGTGGGGCTGGAGCCGTAGGTGAGCTACCTCTCCAGCACCGACCGCACCCACCCCACGGCAGCTCTCCCCACTACTTCGCCAAGACCGTCAGTACCCATGCCATCGCTTCCTGTTCCGAAGTGAACATGCGGATCTCGTACGGTTGGGGGTGGTAG
>CAUJED010000073.1:0-9636 GCA_963169535.1 Bacteroidota bacterium
GGTGGGTGTTGGTCAAGTGGGCCTTGGGCCTACCGGTCGATCCGGTGGGCGACCCGTACGGGCATTGGGTCAGTCTCGGAATAGATCCAATGGACCTGGAGATAGCCGTGGAGCATGCCCGGGATCAGGTACTCACCGGAACCTGCGGCCCAGGTCGGTCGGGCCTCGCCGAATGGGCACACACCGGCGGGCAGTTCCGGGGCGCGGGCCCTCCTCCATGGCCAGCGGTTCGGTTGCTCATTTCGTTGATCCTTGATGAACCGTCCCCCCTTGGGCCGCCATCGTGGATCTTCCATGGCGATCCTACTGCAACGAGGTGGGTAACTTCGCGCCCCAAATGAAACCTGCATTCCTTTTCCTTCCCCTTCTGGCCGCCGCGTGCTCGGCGCCAGACGCTCTTAAGAACGACCCGGCGACCTCCGCTACTGATACTCTGGTGGTCAAGGATACCTTGATAGCCGACGGTGAGAAGCACTTCAAGAGCCTCAAGAAGCTGACCTTCGGAGGCGATAATGCTGAGGCTTATTGGAGTTTCGCAGGGGATAAGCTCATCTTCCAAGCCACCAACCCGGCCTGGGGCGAAAGCTGCGACCAGATCTATGTTTTCAACCCGTTCACCGACGACCTGAAGGCCAACCCACCCAAGAAGATCAGCATCAATGGCGGACGTACCACCTGTAGCTATTTCCTGCCGGGCGATAGCCTGGTGCTCTATGGAAGCACCCACGAAGGCGGACATGCCTGCCCTGCGCATCCCGAGCGCCGGGCCGATGGGAAATACGTGTGGCCCATCTATCCTTCTTTCGACATTTATGTGAGCGACCTCTCGGGTAACATCCGCTCACAATTGACCAAGACGCCAGGGTATGATGCGGAGGCCACGGTTTCGCCAAAAGGCGACCGGATCGTGTTCACCAGCATGCGCGATGGTGACTTGGATCTGTATACCATGAAGCTGGATGGAACCGACGTGAAACGCGTGACCAATACCCTGGGCTACGACGGAGGTGCGTTCTTCAGTCCGGATGGCACCAAGTTGCTCTGGCGCGCAAGCCGCCCGAAGGACAAGGCCGAAGAAGCCGAGTACAAGCAGTTGCTGAAGGATGGGCTGGTCGCCCCCACCAACATGGAACTCTATGTGGCCAATGCGGATGGCAGTGATGCCAAGAAGATCTCCGACCTGGGACAGGCCAACTGGGCTCCCTTCTGGCACCCCAGCGGACAGAAGATCATCTTCGCCAGCAACCACACCGCCACCCGCGGATTCCCCTTCACCCTGTACCTGATCAACATCGACGGTACCGGGCTGGAGCAGGTGAGCTTCAGCGACCAGTTCGATGCCTTCCCGGTGTTCAGCCCCGATGGCAAGCACCTTGTCTTCAGCAGTAACAGGGCCAATGGCGGTTCGCGCGAAACGAATCTGTTCCTGGCCGAATGGCAGGATTGATTTCCGCGCGCTGGTAACGAACTTCGCGCCCGTTCCGCAGCACGGAACGGGCGCTTTTCTTTCACATGGGAACCGAACGGCGTGGTTGGATACAGCGGTTAAGCGAGCGCTGGGGCGTTGGCCCCTGGCGCGTGTTGCTGATCCTGGTGGTCTTCACCTGCACGGGGTTCACGGTCCTGTTCTTGAAGCGCCCGATAGTGGCCTATTTCACCGGCGAAGGAGAACAGCCCCTGCTCTTCACCGTGCTGTATTACGTGTTGATCCTGCCCGTTTACAATGTCTTCCTGCTGATCTACGGTGCCCTGTTGGGACAGTTCCGGTTCTTCTGGGAGTTCGAAAAGCGGTTCTTCGGACGCTTGCTGGGGCGTCAAAAGCGGCGTTGATCGGCCCCGGTGACGAGGGCCTTCAGCACACGGGCCATGGCTTGTTCCGGAGCACGACGTAAACGGCACTCCCACACGGTATGCACTTGCCAGCCGGCATGGCGCAGGGCATTCGCCTTCCTTCGGTCTCGCGCTTGATTCGTGGAAACCTTGCGGGTCCAGAATTCATGGTTGCTCTTGGGGGTACGTGGCGTGCAGTGCGGGCAGCCATGCCAGAAACAGCCGTGTACGAAAACCGCGATCCTGCGGCCTACGAAGGTGATGTCCGGACGACCAGGCGCCTTGGCATAGTGTAGTCGGTATCCGGTGAATCCCGCTTTTCGCAACACCATCCTTGCCAGCAGCTCCGGACCTGTGTCCTTCGCGCGGATCCGGCTCATGGCGGCGCTTACGCGAGCATCTCGGGGCACCGGGGATCGACCGTCGCGCAGATATCCCATGCTGGAAATCTAAGAGCCTCATAGGTTCGCCCCGTGAACCCCTGGGCAAGTATCTGAAGGAAGTGGCCTGATCGCACCGCCGTGGTCCGTGGTCTGATGGGCAGGACGACAACGCCAACGGCGTGTTCCAAGACCGATCGGGGTGGAGCATAAGGAACGCTGCCGTTCATTCCTGCCGATGGATGTGTGCATGGGCGCACCTGCTGAGGTTCCCCATATAGCGAGAATTGGGTTGGCCGGCCCGTGAGAGCCGACGGAGGCCCTTGGGACACCCTCTTAATCCAACTTGGACCGAGGAGATACACCGGCCAGGTCGTCGACCTGGGTGCCGAGCTGGAACATCTCCTGCGAGCACGTGGCGCCATTCTTGAAAAAGTACTGGCCGCCCCACTTGTAGGTCACCTTCCGATACTCCGTTACAGTGCTCCCTCTCGTGACCGTGATGATGCTGACGACCTGCTTGGTTTCCACGATGGTACGTTGGTCCACAAGAACCTCGGGGACCTCCACCGCTTCTACCGGTCTGACCTCTTCGCTGGTATTCATCCGTGCGCGTTGTACACGCGATGCTTCTTCCTGGATCATGGGGGACGCTGTGCGCCGTACATCGCTCCCCTCCACCCCCTTGCTTATGGATGCTGCATGCTGTGCCGGAGGTGCTGCCGCGCGCTTCGCCGGCTTGGGGGCAGGTGCCTCAACCGCCTTTTCCGGAGCTTGGGGGCGCTCGGAGGCCACAGGTGCTGCGGGGGTGTTCTTCGCCGCCTCGGCACGGCGCATGGCTTCCGCCTCGGCTTGAGCCTTGGCCTCTGCTTGCTTCTGCGCCTCGGCTTCCGCTTTGGCTTTGGCGGTGGCTTGTTTCTGTGCTTCTGCCTCGGCTTTGGCCTTGGCTGCGGCCTGCTTCTGTGCTTCTGCCTCTGCCTTGGCCTTTGCCTTGGCCTCCTCCACCGCCTTGGCCTCCTGGGCTTTGGCGGCGTCCCCTTCTTCCTTCTGTTTCTGCTCCACCTCGGCCAATACCTGCTGAAGCTGGGACTGGATGGATTTCGTATAGTCCGTGTCGTAGTCGAAATCACCGGTCTTCTCGTCGTATCGGATGATCCCTACAGGTTGATTGAAGACCACCAGGTTGATGTCGTCGTACTGCTTGAAGAGCGATACGGCGAAATCGAACGGCGTGAATCCATTGGCAGCGGCTTCGGCTGGCGCGTTCGTGTTGAACGAGAGCTTCTTCGATACATACCCATCCTTCTCGAAGCTGAGGATGTAGGTATGGCCGGTCTCCAGATCAAGCGTGAATTTGTTCAACCCGGAGGAGATCGTACGCTCCTTCACCCCATCCTTCATCACCACGACCCGTGTGCTGGAGAGATCGCCTCCCTCGATCTTCATTCGACCGTTCACCGTGAATCGCCCCTGGCCCAAGGTGAATAGCGGACAGAGGATCACCATGATGATCGGGAGGATCCTCCAGCGGGACCGGACTGTGGCATGCATGATGCGGGCTGAACTTATTGGGGCGGGTGTACGTATCACAGGGCACATTGGTTCCAACCCATGCGCGTACCGCTCACCTCCTGCCTTGTCGCCATCTCCATGGTCTCCGTTCAGGCCCAGGTTCCAGATCTGCAGCCATTGAACCAGGAATTCATGGGCGCCATCACCTTCAAGATGGATCGGCACGGCCGGCTGGTGATGGACCATTTCGACCAGGGGCAGCGGTTCCGCCAGGACCTAGTGCGGATCGAGGAGCTGGACCCCGAGGCGGTGAGCTACTCCGCCGAAGAGCACGGCATAGCCCTGAAGTGCTTGCCGGATAAGGCGCAGTGTTTCTCAAAAGAGATCTTCAAACTCGATGTTGTTCGGTTGACCAGCAGGGTGACCTTGGCCGCACCGGCGACCGACCCCGAGGGCGCACGGACCATGCTCCTGCTCCGCGACCTGATCCGATCCGCACAGCAGGTGAACGATCAGGCAGAAGCTGAAACCCCTGGCCGATCCTTGCGTATGAACCAGCGCTAACCAGCACCCTTCATGAAAGCACTTCCGGTCCTTGGCACATTGATCATCATGCTCATGGGATCCTCCACCATGGCCCAATACCTGGCGGACAACAGGACCCCTAACGGTGTTCAGGAACTGTACCAAGCGGGAGAGAAGGCCTACCGCGCCGGCGATCATGCCACAGCCATCACCCTGTTCAGCCAAGTGATCGAGGTGGAACCCGACCACCTGAACGCACACCTCCAACGTGGATTCTGCCAGAGCCTCATGGGGGCTTACCAAGAGGCGGTGGACGACTTCTCGTTCGTGATCGATAAGAAGTCGGACCACACCTGGGCCTTGATCAGCCGGGGTAGTGCCCTTGGCAAACTGGGGAAGCACGACCTGGCCATCGCCGATCTCGACCGGGTGATCGCATTGGACCCCAAGAATCAGGAAGCGTTCAACAACCGTGGCTGGTCCAAGAAAGCCACGGGTGACCAGGCCGGTGCCTGCAAGGATTGGAATACGAGCAAGCGTCTGGGGAACAGTGAAGCCAAGATCATCCTGACCAACAATCATTGCAAATGACCGTGAAGAAGACCCTGCTGCTCGTCCTTCTCCTGCTGGCCGCTTTCGTGGCTGGCGCACAGGATCAGAGCTATGCCGATTGTCTGGTGAAGACCGCCAGTCGCTGGGGTGCACCATGCGACAAGTGTGAATTCTACAAGGAGACCTACAAACGGGACTACAGTGGAACTTACCAGGTTGACCTGCAGAACGCTTGTTCCGAAATGATCGAAGTGAAGGTGGCCGTACAGGAGAACAATGGCATTTGGCGGACCTTCCCGATCAAGGCGTTGGGTCCCAAGGAGAGCATGACGGCCTTTGCCTGCCAGGGCACCGGAAAGTACATGTATTGGGTGCGCCGAGTGAACGACACGGAAATCACTCTCCCGAGCGATCAGGAGATCCTTACCGAGTACCGATCGCGCTGAGCGCGACGCCTCTCATTTGGAGGCCGGTCCGTGAAAGGATCCGGCCTTCTGGTCATCTACCTTTTGAACATCCCATACCAGCCGGTCTGCTTGCGCATTTTCCCCAGGTCTTCTCGGAGCGACCTTTTCCATAGGCCCAGCCTTCGGTGGCGTCGCTCCCTGCTCCACGCCTTCGGCCTTGCAACAGGTTCCTCGTACCGGCCCGTGAACAAGATCGCCGCACATCCTGGGCCGCTATTGAATGTCCAACTGGTGGATGAGCCTTCCCGAATGGCGCGGCTCCTGGCTGGGTTCCGGTTTTCAACAGGTGGTGTTGATCCATCGGGGGGGGATCTCGTCGGATCGATCCTCAGGCATCTCATTTTTGGGGCTGATCCTCTTTCGCCATGGTCTCGAAACACTTTCACATCGACCGCACGGAGAACTCCCCTCAGATCGATATGGATGTGGACAACGGCATCATGGAATTCGTTGGTCGGTCGTTGCCCCATAATTCGGAGCAATTCTATTCCCGGGTGTATCGTGGGCTCGATGAGTACCTCCAGCGAACACGAGGGGAGACCACGGTGAACATGAAGCTCGATTACCTCGATACGAGCTCGAGCAAGCATATCTACAACATCTTCTCCCGCCTCAATGCCGAGACCGCCGAAGGACGGCAGGTGCGTGTGAACTGGCATTACGAGTGTGGTGACGAGGAAATGGCCGAGACCGGAAAGGACTATGAGAGCCTTTTCCGGTTGGATTTCTCCTTCATCGAAGTAGAAGAACTGTTCTGAGCGCTTGTTCTGGGAGATCCCAAGCAGGCGCTGAGGGGCAGGGCCCGACCCGACCGATCGGCTATCCGGTTCGTTTGGAGTGCGCCGTGGCCGGTGGTGTTCGTGCTGGTGCAGCGTGTGCTCATGGAGGAGGCCTTGAGGCCGTGCTCCGCTCAGGACCTTGGTGAGGAGGTACAGGAGCGAGAGCGTCACATCCATCGTCACCTCCTGGGAACACCAGGGGCCACGCGGCTCCTATCGCATCGGTACGGCAGGATCGGCCCATAGGACCCATCGGTACGTACGGCCACCTGGGCTCGCAGCTCTTGGGTATCGTTCGATCTCCAGGTCCTTGCCTTGGGCCACCATGCCCTTCGGAACGATCCGTGAAGCCTCTCTCCCACGCGTTGGGCGCCATGGGACGGAATGCGCTTCACCCGGTTCATTACCGATTGGGCCGCGCCCTGTTCCCTGCTTGGAACGCATGCCGTGCGGAACTTGTCTTCTGGAACAGTTCGTTACGCAACTATCCCTTACCGCTGCGCGTTAGGTATGCGGACCGTGGTCGGTCGCCGTGTCGATGGCCGACCGCCCCATCATCACCGGCGGTGCTATAACAACTCGTTGGCCAGGTTGGCCAGCGGGCTGCGTTCACCCTTCTCCAAGGTGATGTGCGCGAAGAGTGGATCGCCCTTGGCCTTGTCGATCAAGTAGCTCAGGCCATTGCTCTCCGTATCCAGGTATGGCGTATCGATCTGGTGGATGTCGCCGGTGAAGACGATCTTGGTGCCTTCGCCCGCACGGCTGATCACGGTCTTGATCTCCAGCGGGGTGAGGTTCTGCGCCTCGTCCACGATGAAGAAGATGTTGCTGAGGCTGCGCCCTCGGATATAGGCCAGGGGAGCGATCGCGATCTTCTCGTTCTCCAGCATCTCATCGATCCGCTTGGGCGTGCTGTCGTGTTTCTCGAATTGCCCTTTGATCAGCTTCAGGTTGTCCCACAGCGGCTGCATGTAGGGATCCAGCTTGCTCTGGATATCGCCGGGCAGGTAGCCGATGTCCTTGTTGCTCAAGGGCACCACGGGCCTGGTCACATAGATCTGCCTGTATTCCCGGCGTTGCTCCAAGGCGCAGGCCAGGGCCAGCAGTGTTTTACCCGTGCCCGCCGCACCCTGCAAGGTCACCAGTTTGATCTCCGGATCGAGCAGGGCCGCCATGGCCAGCGCCTGTTCGGCGTTCTTGGGGCTGATGCCGAACACGTTCTGCTTCTCCACCCGGTCCACGTTGCCGGTGCGTGGGTCGTACTTCGCCAGTATGCTCTTCTTCTTGTGTTTAAGAATGAAGAACTGGTTGCCTTTGGGCTTCTCCAGCCCCAAGGTCTCCGCCGTGGCGGATCCATGTGCGAAAAGCGCATCGATCTTCGATTCATCGAAGTCCTCCACCACGGTACGTCCGGTATAGAGCTTCTCCCGCACGTCGCGCACCTTGCCGGTGAGGTAGTCCTCGGCCATGATGTTGAGGCTCTTGGCCTTCAGCCGAAGCGCGATGTCCTTGGTCACCAACACCACCTTGCGATCCTTGTTCTGCCGCTGTAAGGTGAGCGTGGCGTTGAGGATCTGGTGGTCGTTCTTGCCATCCTGGAACACCTTGGTGGCATCCACGCCATTGAGGTCGTGTTTGGCCACCACTTTGAACTTGCCCCGGGTGGGGCCGTTCAGCGGTTGCCAGTCGGAGAGTACGTCCAGTTTGGCGATGTCGTCGAGGTGGCGGATGAATTCGCGCGCCTCGTAGTTGATCGTATCGTTGCCTTTCTTGAAGGTGTCTAATTCTTCGAGTACCTGTATGGGGATGGCCACGTCGTGTTCGGCGAAGTTCTCGATGGCCGAGTGGTCGTAGAGGATCACTGAAGTATCCAGTACGAAGATCTTCCGGTCTTTCTTCTTCATTCGATCAAGGAACGGTATGCTTCAAATGTATCCGCCCCCCTACCCCCTTCCCGGAACCCGGGTCCGCCCACTTTTCCACGATCGATCGTTGCCTCAGGCCATCTTCTCCTGTCGGTGTCGGCGATCTTCTGGTGCTGTGAAAAGCGAAGCGGGGACCACCCTTGGGCGATCCCCGCTCCTGCATGCACCACACCGTAGCGTAGTGCGCGCACCGATCCCCTTCCATGCCGCCGGTACCGAAGCACCGAACTGGGCCGTTCCGATCGGATCGCATTGCTGGCATGCGACCGGAGCGTCTTGCCGCATGACCTCTTACCAGGCCCGGCCACACCCTTGGGTGCTGCCAGCGACGACCACTACCGAATTCCTCAATGACCTTACCCTTTCCGGGGGCACGAAAAGAACGGATCAGCACCAGCGAAACTACCTCCACGGCCGCCCTATTGAGCTTCAGAGGCGGCGTCCGTTATGCACAATTTATGAACCCCGCGAACGGGCAGCTTCCCGTAACCCCTGTATTCACGCGGGTTCCCCGTTCTCCGGGCGACCGCCATGGCTGGCCCGGCGTTCCTTGCGGCATCCCACCCCTCCGGATCCACCATCCACCCTTAACTTTCACTTCACTTACTCCTTGGTCTTTTGCCCATGTTCAGAAACCAACACCTACCACGATGAATCATCCACCCTTGTCCCCCCCCTCGCGCACCACGCGATGGAACTCCGCATGGGGCGGCCTATGCGCAGCCGTCCTGGGCCTTGCAGGCTTTACGGTCTCGGCGCAACAGAACATCAACGCCGGAGGCGTCGATCACACCCAGGATTTCAACACCCTCACCAGTGGGGCCTGGAGCGATGGCGCCACCCTCACCGGTTGGTACGCCCGCACCACCGCCACCGCGAGCATCACCGCCTATGGCGCCAACACGGGTAGCACCACTACGGCCGGGCTTTATGCTTTTGGTGTGGCAGGGACCAACCCCCTGAGCGACAGAGCCTTGGGATTCGCGACATCGAATACGTTCACCGGTACGGCTGGAACGGGGAAGGGCTACCTGGGGTGGCGCCTCAAGAACAACACGGGCACCACCATCACCTCCCTTACCGTGACCTGGACCGGAGAACAATGGCGGAAGGACAATGCCAGTACGCACTCCTTGTTGCTGTTCTACCAGCAGGGGACGACCGTCACGGATCTGGTGGCCGGCTCCTGGACCGATGCGAGCTCCACTTTCGCCTCGCCCAATCCGGGTACCGGTGGTGTCTTGGACGGAAATGCGACGGGGAACCGTACGGTAGGGATCTCCGTGAACATCGCGGTGAGCATACCGAACGGCGAGGAGATCATGCTGCGTTGGGAGGACCTGAACGATAGCGGCAGTGATCACATGCTCACCATCGATGATGTGACCGTGAACGCCACCGTGATGAGCTCCTGCGGCATCACCCTCGGCACCATCACCACCACCTGCAACGCCAACACCCCCGGCGTGGACACCTACGACCTGGCCATCACCTACACCGGATTGGACGCCGGCACCACCGTGGTGAACAACTCCGGTTCGGGTACCGTGGGCGGTGATGATCCGGCCTCGGTGAGCAACGGCACCATCGTGATCAGCGGCATCACCGAGGGCTCCAACTACGATGTGACCTTCACCAGCCCCTGCGACAACCTCACGGTGAGTGG
>CAUJED010000074.1:0-18381 GCA_963169535.1 Bacteroidota bacterium
CATCGGGCGTCATCTGGATCTCGTTCAGGATCTTGCGGATCAACGGGTGGCTGATGTCCTGACCTTTGTGGTGTGGAAGGGTGGTGTAGCGCCCATCCGGATGCCGGTAGAAGACGTGGCTCCCTTTCTGGCGCACCACCACGAAGCCCCATTGAGCAGGATGCGTTCGAAGGTCCTCGCATCCACGATCGGCAGTTTGCTCATACCGCGATGGAGAACGACTGAAGGCCGACGAACTCCGGCAGTGCTTCGATCTCTTCCTTGGTCATCTCCTCGAAGCACAGCTCCACCACCTCCTTCAGGTTGGCTTGAAGCTCGTCCAAGCTCCTGGCCTGGGTGTGCGCACCCGGTATGCTCGGCACCATGCCGATGTAGAGCCCGGTTTCGAGATCGCGCTCAATGTGGGCCGTGAGTTGGATGTTACGCATGACAGTGCTTTGTTCAAAGGTAATCCTTGTTCCAACGACTGCCATCAGGTCGCGCTCTGCGGCTTGAGCACCTTGGTCTCCAGGCCACCTTGTCGCAAGTGTTCCGCGCGTGTGGGCATGAGCGCGAGCGGGAGGGCCGCTTGTGACCTTCCTCACCACATCATCTTATCCGGGTCCTGCCGCGCATCTAAGATGTCCGACACGAAGATCAGGTCGTCGATGATGCGGTAGATGATCTTGTGGTTACCGCTCACCTTGCGACGGTGTTCCATCTTCAGGTGGTCGAGTAGCGGCTCGTACTGCCCACCGCGCGGGTGGTCCACTAATCAGTCGATGTCGTCGACGATCTTCTTCGAGATCCTGTCAGCTACATGCTCACCCGCTTCCTCGGCGTAGTAGTCCCAGATATCATCGAGCCGCGCGGCGGCGTACTTGGAGACTTGGAGCCTCACTTCTTCTTGCGTGAAGCGAGACGCGCACGAACCTGTGCGGTGCTCAACACACGACCGTTGGCCAAGTCTTCCTCGGCTTTCATGGCGCGCGCGGTGAGCTTGGCTTTGAGCAGTGCGTTCTTGGAGCCCCCGCTGAGAATATCCTTAGCCTAGGGCCCGAGATGGCGAGCACGAGCAAGACCATCCACTTCATGCTGCTGAGGCGGTACAAAGGATCGGTCCGCTCCGCGCGGTTGTAAGTAAGTGAAGAAGAGATGAAGTCTCGATCCTCACCATCCTCCCCCCCCCTCACATCTACGCCACGCGGATCCGCCTGTGCGGAGACCGTTCCTTTCACACCGACTGAGCATGATCGACCCGGTACGTGTTGTCCGTGGCGGAGCCTGCTTCGGCGCTGGCTGATGGCATACGCCGAATGGGGAGCTTGGAGGCGCTACCGAAGGATGGTCGATCGCTGGGGAATGGTCCCATCGTTCACGTTCCGTCACAAACGCGGCATGGAACGGTTACTTGTCGCATCGCGATCGCGTCGTTCCACCAAACACGAGTTCCATGGTCTTACATCTCAACCGCCGGAAGGTGGTGTCAGGAGCGTTGATGGTCGGTTGTTATTTGTTCGACCCCGGTGTGGCGGCCGCCCAAGGGTTGGCGTGGAAACGAACATTCGGCGGCGAGGGCGATGAGATCGTCAATTCCGCCGCGGTGGATGGTGAGGGCCGTACTGTTCTGGTGGGCTATTTCGAAGGCGAAGTGGATCTGGACCCTGGGCCTGGCGAGCACTTGGTGACCTCCAATGGTGAGTTGGACGCCTTCGTGATGCGCCTGGATCAGGATGGTGATCTGGATTGGGTCCGGACCTTCGGTGGCCCGGAGTCGGACTATGCCACTGGTGTGAGCTTGGACGATCTAGGGAATGTCTTCGTCGTTGGCGCTTTCCGAGGGGCCGTGGATATGGACCCCGGGACCGGGACCGCGACACTGACCAGCGCGGGCGGCCACGATGTCTTTCTAACGAAGTACGCACCGAACGGGGAGTACCTCGGAGCGTGGCGCACGGGCGGTGCGGGCTATGACGAGGCCAAGAGCGTTGCCGTAGGAGGTTCGGGGGGAGTGTACGTGCTCAGTTATTTCACCGGTACCATCGATGCCGATCCGGGCGATCCCGTGCTTTCCATCGCTTCGGAGGGGCAGTTGGATGTGCTCGTGCAACGCTTTCTTGGCGATGGCACGTTGGGATGGGCCCATGCCGTGGGTGGCGCAGGCACCGACTTCGGATTGTCATTGGCGCTCGACGTGGATGAGAACATCTGGATGACCGGTTCCTTCGAGTCCACGATCGATATGGACCCCGGTGCGGGAGTGGCTGCGCTGACTTCGGCGGGTGCATGGGATGTCTTCGTTGCGAAGTGGGCATCGAACGGAACGTTCCTCTGGGCGGGTCGGATGGGAGGCCCGGAGAATTTCGATACGGGTTATGACCTCGCCGTGGATGGGGAGGGCAACACATGGGTCATTGGGTCGTTCTTCGGTAGTGCCGACTTCGATCCTGGAGCGGGTGTGCACACTTTGACAGCCTCGTCGGAGGGCTCCGACGATGTGTTCGTGGTGAAGCTGGCCGCCGATGGGGAGTTCCTCTGGGCGGGTTCCTTCGGCGGTGGCGATGCGGACCTGGGTTATGGGATCGGGGTCAACACGGGTGGGCAGGTATTGCTCACGGGGTTCTTCTCGGGCCTGGCCGACCTTGATCCGTCCACCGAGGGTGTGTTCGAGGTCTCCACCTCCGAAGCGAACTACTTCGATGGTTTCCTGAGCCTCTTGGATGGTGACGGCACCTTCATCCGTGCATGGACGTTGGGCGGTGCGGGCAGCATCGCCACCCAGTCCATGGTGGTCAGCGACAATGGCATGTTGACCATGGTCGGGCATTTCGAGAATACGGTGGACCTGGATGCCGGACCTGGCGAAAGCATGGCCACCAGTGCGGGTTTCCGTGATGCGTTCGTGTTGCGGATGAGCGATGTGGTCGCGGGTATACCACCGGCCAACGACCAGGTGGTGCCTTTGTTGTCACCGAATCCGGCTGGGGACCACCTGGTGGTAGAGCTCGGGTCCGCGTACCACGGGGTGCCGTACACGATCACCGATACGAAAGGATGCGTGGTGGCCCGCGGTGTTTTGCGTACGGATCGCACCAGCGTTCCGGTGGCTCACCTGCGCGAGGGGGCTTATCGGTTCACCTTGGATCACCCGGCTGTGCGCGGTGTCGGTTTCGTGGTGGAGCGATAGGCCGGAGCGTGGATGGTCGTTGACCATCCACCGCGATGGGGCGGTGCTGTAGGCAACATTCCCTCACCCCGTTGGTGGGGCGGTGGGGTGTGCCAACAAGGAAGGTGAACGGTGCCATGCAGGGGATCGGCCACGTTGCGTTCCCATTTCGACATGCACCGCACCGGTACTGGTGTTCGAACATGGCGCTTGGGAAGTGCTAGGTGAAGCGACGGGCCTCACCTCCATGCCACCAACACGGATCGGGCCGTGTGCTCACAGGCGCTTCTCGAAACAGACGCTGCTTTCCACCCCGGCATAGGGACCATAGTTCGGGATCCGCAGGTATCCACGTTTCTGGTAGAGGCCGATGGCTTCGGGCATCATCCGTCCGGTCTCCAGCACGCAGCGTGCGTGCCCGAGTTCCTGGGCCCAACGCTCCAGTTCGTGGAGCACCAAGGAGCCTATGCCTCGTTGCCGATGTTCCAGTGCGGTGTACATCCGCTTGATCTCCACCACGCCATGGTCAAAGGGCTTGAACGCTCCGCAGCCAAGAGGGATGTCGCCTTGCAGCACGACCACGACCTGGGCGAGTGGTGTCAGTTCGTTGTGTGCGGCGAAGAAGGCGTTGGCTTCCCCGTTGCGTTGGGCGAGGTCCATGTCGAGCCGCACCACCAGTGCGCGGAAGTCGTTGTCGTCGGAAGTGGTACGGCGTATGGTCGGGTTGGTGTTCATCGATCGCGGATGGGTTCCTGGCAGGCGTGGGAACGGCCGTTGAACGGGTACTGCGCCTTGGACCGTTACCTTGGATGGCCCACGGCATTCGAACTTCAAAACTACACGAACATGGATACGCGGAAGTCACTGGCACTGGTGCTGTGTACGGCGGCGATCATCACCAGCGGAGGGTTGTTCAAGGTGCTGCACTGGCCTGGTGCCAACCTGCAATTGTTGGTCGGCGGTGTGGTGCACGTCTTCGCGTTGTGCTTGCTGGCCCACCGGGTATGGCATGGAGGTGCGCTCCGGTGAGGCCTGGGGTTGGTATTGATATTATCAATTGATGGTATCAATGGATCGCTTCCATGTATGGGTACGTTTGTATGAACGAACCCTCAAGAACGGATCCCATGGCCAAGAAAGAACCCGAGATCGAAGTCGGCTCCGCGAAGGCGGGAGCCAAGGGCGAATGCCCCGTGATGCACGGCACCTTGCACAAGCCCGTCTCCGGACGCGGCACCAGCAACCGCGAGTGGTGGCCCAACGCGCTCAACGTCGGCATCCTGCACCAGCACGCGCCTGCGAGCAACCCGCTCGGTGCCGATTTCGACTACGCCGAAGCCTTCAAGAAGCTGGACCATCAAGCACTGAAGGCCGACCTCACCAAGCTGATGACCGACTCGCAGGACTGGTGGCCGGCGGACTGGGGCCACTACGGCGGTCTGATGATCCGCATGGCATGGCATAGCGCGGGCACCTATCGCACGGCCGACGGACGCGGTGGCGGCGGCACCGGCAACCAGCGTTTCGCGCCGGTGAACAGCTGGCCCGACAACGGCAACCTCGACAAGGCACGCCGCCTGCTGTGGCCCGTGAAGCAGAAGTACGGCAACAGCATCTCCTGGGCCGATCTGCTGATCCTCGCGGGCAACGTGGCGCTGGAGAGCATGGGCTTCAAGACCTTCGGCTTCGCCGGTGGCCGGGCCGACATCTGGCAGCCCGAGGAGGATATCTACTGGGGTGGGGAGACCGAATGGCTGGCCACCAGCGACAAGCCCAACAGTCGGTACAGCGGCGAGCGCGATCTGGAGAACCCGCTGGCCGCCGTACAGATGGGCCTGATCTACGTGAATCCCGAAGGTCCCGATGGCAACCCCGATCCCGTGGCCAGCGGCCGCGACATCCGCGAGACCTTCAAGCGCATGGCCATGAACGATGAGGAGACCGTGGCGCTCACCGCCGGCGGCCACACCTTCGGCAAGATGCACGGTGCCGGTGATGCGGCATTGGTAGGTGCGGAGCCCGAGGCTGCGGGCATCGAGGAGATGGGTCTTGGCTGGATCAACAAGTTCGGCACAGGCAAGGGTGCCGACACCACCACCAGTGGGCTGGAAGGCGCGTGGAAGCCCAACCCCACGAAGTGGGACAACGGCTACTTCGACATGTTGTTCGGATACGAATGGGAGCTTACGAAGAGCCCCGCCGGTGCCAAGCAATGGGTGGCGAAGAACGTGAAGCCCGAGCACATGATCCCCGATGCGCACCTGCCCGGTGTGAAGCATCCACCCATGATGACCACCGCCGACATGGCGATGCGTTTCGACCCGATCTACGCAAGGATCGCCAAGCGTTTCCACGAGAACCCCGATCAGTTCGCCGATGCGTTCGCGCGTGCATGGTTCAAGCTTACGCACCGCGACCTCGGTCCCAAAAGCCTGTACCTCGGCCCCGAAGTGCCCGCCGAGGATCTGATCTGGCAGGACCCGATCCCCGCCGGCGCCACGATCAGCAACGCCGACGTGGCCGCGCTGAAGAGCAGGGTCCTCGCGAGCGGCCTCAGCGTGAGCGAGCTCGTCGCCACCGCATGGGCTTCCGCCTCCACCTTCCGGGGCAGCGACAGGCGTGGCGGTGCCAACGGTGCACGCGTGCGTCTGGCCCCGCAGAAATTCTGGGCGGTGAACGATCCCGCGCAGCTCGACAAGGTGCTCGGTGTGCTGGAGAACCTCCGTAAGGAGTTCAATGCCGGTGGTAAGCAGGTGTCCATCGCCGATCTGATCGTGCTGGGTGGCAGCGCCGCCGTGGAGAAGGCCGCGCACGATGCCGGGTTCAATGTGCAGGTGCCCTTCACCAGCGGCCGGGGCGATGCCACGCAGGAGTGGACCGATGTGGAGAGCTTCGCGATCATGGAGCCGCAGGCCGACGGATTCCGCAACTACCAGAAGAAGGCGTACAGCGTTTCGCCGGAGGAACTTCTGATCGACCGTGCGCAACTGCTCACCCTGAGCGCGCCGGAAATGACGGTGCTGGTGGGCGGCCTGCGTGTGCTGGGCGCCAACACCGGCGGCAGCAAGCATGGCGTGTTCACCGATCGGGTGGGCCAGCTCACCAACGATTTCTTCGTGAACCTGCTGGACATGCGCCACGCCTGGGCCCCGAAGAGCGGCGAGGAAGGCATCTATGGCAGCCACCACCGCACGACCGGCGAGCGCAAGTGGACGGGCACCCGCGTGGACCTGATCTTCGGCAGCAACTCACAACTGCGCGCCATCGCCGAGGTGTACGCGCAGGCCGATGCGCAGGAGAAGTTCGTGAAGGACTTCGTGAAGGCGTGGGTGAAGGTGATGGAGTTGGATCGCTTCGATCTGAAGCGTTGAGCGGACATCGTGGTCGAACGGAAGGCGGCCTGCATTGCGCCGCCTTCCGCGTTCCGCCCTGATCGATCGAGCCGAGACCTGAAGCACGATGGGGTGATGCTCCGCTGCACCGGGACCGGCGTTCGAACAGCGGCACCTCCAGGATCTTTCCCGGATCGGTCCTCACTTTGCGGCCTTGGTGGCGCACCTTTGATCTCCACCCATGAAAGCGCATCGGCCTTGAAGCATCGAACCAAGAACCTTCGGTTACCGTTGGCCCTTTGGTGGTTGCTGTCATCCGTGCTGGGCGTGGCGCAGTCCGGACGGTCGATCCAGGGCCAAGTGCTGGAGAAGGGGAGTGGCGTGGGCTTGCCGGGCGCCAGTGTGGTGTTGTTGAACGCCTCGGATACCACGGTGCGGCAGGGTGTGGCGGCGGATACGGAAGGGGTGTTCCGTTTCGCCGGAGTGATGGAGGGCGGGTACATCCTGCGGACCTCGTTCGTTGGATCCGAGACGGATCAGCGTTCCATACGGGTGGCCGCCGACATCACAGGACTGCTGATCGAACTACGGCCTTCGGCCGTGGCGCTGAGGACCGTGGAGGTGGAAGGGGTGGTGAAGCGGGTCGAGCAACGTGGCGACACCACCATCTACAACGCGAACGCGTTCCAGGTACACCCCAACGCCACGGCCGAGGACCTGGTGACCAAGTTGCCGGGCGTGGTGATGGAGAACGGCGCGGTGAAGGCGCAGGGCGAGAAGGTGAAACGTGTCCTGGTGGATGGCGAGGAGTTCTTCGGCGACGATGCCAGCATCGCCTTGAAGAACCTACCTGCGGAGATCATCGACAAGGTGGAGGTGTTCGACCGGCTGAGCGATCAGGCGCAGTTCACAGGGTTCGACGATGGCAACCGGGACAAGACGCTCAACATCGTCACCAAGAGCGGCCGCAACCAGGGGGTCTTCGGCCGGGCCACGGCGGGCTATGGCACGGACGAACGTTACTTGGGCTCCCTGTCACTGAACTGGTTCAAGGGCTCACAGCGCCTTTCCCTGCTGGGTGGGTCGAACAACATCAACCAGCAGAACTTCTCCAGCCAGGACCTCGCGGGTGTGGCCGAAGGAGGAGGGCGCAGGCAGGCCTCGGACCTCATGGTGGGCACCAAGCCGGGCATCAACACCACGCATGCGGTCGGTGTCAACTACAGCAACAAGTTCGCCAAGGGCACCAAGCTCACGGCCAGCTATTTCTTCCATGAACAGCAAAGCGCCAATACCAGCCTGGTGGACCGCACCACGTACCTGAGCGATACCACGGCCCAGTATTCATCCAGTGCGCAGGACCGGCGTTCCGTGAGCGATGAGCATCGGTTCAACCTTCGTTTCGAGCACCGGTTCGACAGCATCAACTCCATCGTCGTAACACCCCGTCTTTCGCTGCAAAGCACACGTTCCACCGGTCTTTCCGGGGCGCAGGTGGAAGATGATGCCGGGTCGCTGCTGAGCCGTACCAGCAACGAGAGCCGGACGTCGCGCCAGGGGCTCATCTTCAGCAACGGCTTGTTGTATCGGCGCAAGTTCGCCGTGAAGGGTCGCACCTTCAGCGCCAACCTCACCACCTCGGTCTCGGGGCAGGATGGCCAGGGCACGCTCCTGGCCGATAACTGGTACGCCACGGACACCACGGCCACCACCCGCATCGATCAGCGTTCGCAAGGGCAGGACCTCACCCAGCGCCATGGTCTGGACCTGGGCTACACGGAGCCGCTGAGCCGAAGGTCGCAGGTGCAGGTGAGCTTGGCGCCTGCGGTACAGCGCGGGGTTGCGGAGAAGTTGACCTACGATGAAGAGGCCGATACCGGAGTGGAGCGGTTGAACACGAGCCTGAGCAACCGTGCGGACAATACCATCACCACGTTGCGCGGTGGTCTGTCCTACCGGCTGCGCGAAGGCAAGCTCACCTTCACTATCGGCGTGGATGGTTCGAGCACCAGTATGCAGAGTGAACAGACCTACCCACAGGCCAGCAGCGTACGACGCGCGTACTTCAACCTGCTGCCCAATGGCATGCTGATGTACAAGCCCGACAAGTTCACCCGGCTGCGCGTGAATTACCGGACCACCACCCGCACCCCGTCCATCACCCAGTTGCAGACCGTGGTGGACAACAGCGATCCCCTGAAGCTCACCACGGGCAACCTCGCCTTGGAGCAGGGTTACCAGCACACCCTCAACGTCAACCTGAATACGAGCGATACCGCGCGCACCCGCCCTTTCTTCGCGATGATGGTGCTGCAGGCCGAGCAGGACCGGATCAGCAACGTCACGTATGCGAGTGCGCGGGACAGTGTGCTGGCAGGAGGTGTCGTCTTGCCGGCCGGTGCGCAGCTGACCCGGCCTGTGAACTTGGACGGCCAGCTCTCCGGACGCATGCTGGCCAACTACACCCTGCCCATTGCACCGCTGAGGAGCAACCTGAACCTCACGGCCAGTGGAAGTGCCGAACGGCTGCCCGGTGCCGTGAACGATGTGGTGCATTTCACCTGGAACACCACGGCCACGGCCGGTGCCTCGATCAGTACCAGCACGAGCAAGCGGATGGACCTGCGGGTGGGGTACACGGCGGACCTCAACAAAGTGCGCAGCGGTTTGCGGGGCGAGCTGGATAACCAGTACTACCGAGGCCGCCTTTCGGGCAAGGTGGTGCTGAACGGTCCGGGGAAATGGGTGGTGGAGAGCGAGGTGAACTACGACCGGTACGTGGGGCTGGGGACCGGCTTCGATCAGGATGCCATCGTGTGGAACGCCGCGCTGGCGCATAAGTTCCTCAAGAGCGAGGCCTTGGAATTGCGTGTCATGGCGTACGACCTCCTGAAGCGCAACGTGAGCGTGAGCCGGGAGGTGAGCGAAACGTACCTCCAAAGCACCGCCACGAACATGTTGCAACAGTACTTCCTGTTCTCGTTGACCTATGTGCTTCGCGGCTTCAAGAGCGCGGCTTCGTCGGAGCCGGGTTCGGGCGCACCACCGGGCGGTTCGTGGCCACCCCCCGGCGATCATGGACCCGGCCCCCGTTGATCGCGGTCAGCGGACCAGTGTCACGGTACCTTGGCGTGTGATCGTTTCCGAAGGCATACAGGGGTTGCGCATGCGAACGGTGTAGATGTACACCCCGGTGGGTAGCGCCGATCCGGTCCAACGATCCTGTGTGTCGGTGGTGTGCCAGTGCGAATGCCCCCAACGGTCGAAGACCTCCAGGTCAAAGTCATCCTCGGGGATCGCTACGGGGCCGGGCCACACATCGTTGATGCCATCGCCATTGGGCGTGAAGGCGTTGGGCAGGAAGAGGATGGGCTCCTCGATCAGTTCCAAGGCGATGGACGTGGTATCATCACAACGGTCGGGCTGGGTGGAGTAGAAGGTGAGGTCGAGATCCTGGTATTGGCGCAGGTCCAGGCGCACGGTGCCCCGGCAGAGGTTCAGGTACAGGCTGTCGCCGATGAAGAACGCGCAGGAGTCCGAAGCGCTGTTGAACCGTAGTTCGAGGAGGGAGGAGCACGGCACCTGGGCGGCGGTGAAGTCCGCGGGGAGCTTGGGGCGTACGTACACGCTGTCCAGGGCGGGCATTCCCCCACAGCCCGTATCGTCGAAGCCTTGCAGGGAGATCGGCTGCCAGTACGGCGCATCGAAGGTGATGGAGGGCTCGCTGATCGTGCTGGTGCCGGTATCGCCCCACTGCCACAGCAAGGCTGCTACCGCCGAGGTGGTGGTGGCCACGCCCAGGGTGCGTATGCACAGGGTGTCGGGAGCGGAGAAGGCCACGTCGGGCCCCACGCGTTGGGTGAGGGTGATCTGGCCGGTGAGCGTGCAACCCAGGTCGGTGTCGGTCACCGTCAGGGAGATGATCCCTTCGGTACCTGCGGCGATGGCGATGGAACTGGTGGTGGCACCGGTGGACCACAGGTACACATCGGGTTCGAAGCCCCATTGCGGCGCGGCGGAGAGCGTTGGTGGGCTGGTGGCGCAATAGTCGCTCTCTCCGGCGATGTGCAGGTACGGGTCGCCGAGGGTTGCGCTCACATACGAAGGGCATGGACCTCCGTACACCACCGCCGTATAGGTGCCGGGCCCGAGGCCGGTGAGGGTGGTGTTGGTCTGGTTCGGGTCGTCGATCCATTGCCAGGTGTAGGGCCCAGGGGCCACGGTGAAGGTCACGGTCCCGTCGCTGGCGCCGGGGCAGCTGATGTGGGTGAAGGCCATGGTGCCCAATGGGGCCACCTCCGGGTCAGGCAGGTCGTACTCCAGCAGCACCGCGCACGAATCGCCGGTCACCAACACCGAATAGTGGTCGGCCAGCAGGTTGGTGGCGGTAGGCCCGGTCAGCGCGGCATCGTGGAACCAGGTGTAGGTGAAGGGCCCACCGACATCGCCGACCACCGTGAGCGAACCGTCGGCATCATCGGGGCAGGTGGGCATCACGGCCTCCAAGGTGGTTTCGCAAGGCGGAGGGTCCTGCGCGCACAAGGTGCCAGCCATGCCGAGGAGAGCGATGAGGACGTAGCGCATCAAGGCTGAATTTCGCTATTCAGGACCGGAAGTCCAAGATAGCTGGTAGGCACGGCATATCATCCGGTGGGTCAGGAGGATGCCCGGGATGGCGTGGAAGTCCTTACTTCAAGAGGGTCACATGCCCCAGGTACTCACGCGTGGCACCCGTGCTCTTCACCTGGTACACCAACCGGTACGGATACACATCCTGCTTCAGGATGGCGCCCCCGCCGTTGTTCAGGGTGCCATCCCACGCGATGTTCGGGTCGGAAGCGGAGTGGATCACTTCGCCCCAGCGGTCGAACACGGTCAGCTCGAAGTTGGCGATGTCGGGGATGTTGAACACGGAACACCAAGTGTCGTTGTCCCCATCACCATCGGGGGTGAACGCGTTGGGTACATAGATGAAGAGCACATCATCGATGATCACCGTGTGGCACACGGTGTCCGGGCAGGCGTGCCCATCACGGGCCACCAGGCACACTTCGTATTGGTCGGGTTCCTTGTTGGAGAAGGTGTAGGCGGTGCGTTCGTCGGTGGAAGTGGCGAGCCCGGCGATGTCCCATGACCAGGTGGCCGCGTTGAGCGAGGTGCTGGTGAAGTGGATGGTAGGGGCGTTCACATTGGCGGGGATCGGGCCGTGGGTGAACTGGGCCACTACGGGCGGAGGTTCGGTAAGGGTGTGGTCCAGTGTGCCGATACACCCAGCGGCGTTGCGTATGCGCAATGCATAGGTGCCCGCACAGGTGTCGGGGGAGGTGCTGGCCGTTCCGAAGGAAAGCCCGCCGTCGAAGCTGTAGGCCACCGCTTCGGTGTCGTGGATGGTGATGGTGCCGTTGCAGTCGCCGAAACACCAGGGTTCCACGTGGGTGACACTATCGATCTCCAACAACGGGGGCTGGCCGATGGTGAAGTCGCTGGTGGTGGTGCATTCGTTCTCGTCGGTGATGGTGATCGCATGGTCGCCGGCACAGAGGGTGTTGGCCGCGGCCGTATCCGCCACTGCGGGATCGCTCCAGAGGTAATGGAACAGGCCGTTGCCGCCGGTCATGCTCACGGAGGCGGTGCCATCGCATTGCTCGAAGCAGACGGCATCGGTCACGGTGGTGGTGGCTTGCAGCGGCCGGGTGAAGGTGATCGTCACGCTATCGGTCAGGTGGCAGAGCACACCATCGTCCTCCGTCCAGTGGAACATCGCGGGTCCGCTGTCTGGCGCGGTCACCGTGGCGAATGGGTCGGCGGGGTCGGAGAAGGTGTATCCGGGTGGGCCGGACCAGGCACCGGTTCCGGTGTTGCCGATGCTGGCGTGCAGGCCGTAGGAGAGGATGCATACGGTGGAGTCGGGTCCGGCATCAACGATGCCGCAGCAGGAGGGGTCGCTGGCGGGCAGGATCTGGATCACCACATCGGCCGTGCCGATGCAACCCAAGGGCGACACCACGGTGTAGGTGTACGTGCCGGCGGGATCCACCATGGGGTCGAACTGGTCGGGTACGGGGTTACCCGCGGCATCGGTCCACGTACCACCGGGCTCGGGGGTGCCGCCGAGCAGGTCGATCAACGCATAGGAGGGCGGTGTGGCACAAAGGACCACCAACGAGTCGGAGCCTGGATCCAGCCCCGGATCGATGTCCACGAACACGCTGTCCTGGGCATTGCACACAGGATGGCCGATCACGTGGGCCGAAACCACGTACAGGGTGGGGCTGGTGGTGTAGACCATGGGGTCGGCCACGTTCGCGGCGGAAAGGCCATCCACGGGTGTCCACGACCACACCAAGCCCTCCGACCCTCCGCAGGTGGCCGTGCCGGACCATACCATCCCCGTGGGTGGGAAGGGCCCGGCCCCGAACACTTCGTTACCCTCATCGTCGATCAGGCTGTACGAGACCTCGCTCTCCCACGTACCCGGCGTATAGTTCAGCACGATCGCATCACCGGCGGTGACCGGAAAGGTCTGTGTGGCGGAACCGCCGAACGGCAGCGTGTAGGTGGTGGCCACACCATCCACCGAAATGGACAAGCTGGCGCCGTTCCAGCCGTCGAAGGCATTGTCGTTCATCTGGATCGTCCAGGCGCAATCCACGCCACCGGTCCCCACCACCGTGGCGGCGAGCTGCACGGAGTCGTTGCAGATCACCACATCGTTGCCGGCGTCCAACAGGAAGGGGTCGTTCACCGTCAGGGTGATCGTGGTGTCGTAGGTACAGCCGAAGTTGTCGGTAACGGCGTATTGGAAGGGGTAGGTGCCGGGGGCCGTGGCCGTGAAGGTGATGGTATCGCCGTTGGCGGAGATCAGGTCCGGCGTGGTGCCGCCCACCCATGCGCTGGAGTCGGCGTCCGGTCCGAACGAAGGGGTGAAGGTGGTGACATCGGGGATGATGGCGGGGTCGAACTGGATGGACCAGGAGCAGATGAATCCGTTATCGGCGGCCCAGAGATCGGTGCTTTGGTAGGTCCAGTCGCCGTTCAGCGGACAGCCGATCAGGTTGTTGAAGGATTCCACCGGGGCGTAGGTACCGGGGTTCAAGGCATTGCTCTGTGGGGTGCCCGATGGTGTGGTGTTGCCGCCGGCGTTCACGTTGTCCACCCAGGTTCCGTTGGTGGCCGTGGGGCTCCAGCAGTATTCCCAGCATTCGCCGAAGACCGGATCGTCGTTGCTGTCCGTGTCGTTCGGCGACCCCAGGTAGGTGCCACCCCCGCCTTGTTGGTGGAAGATCATCGACTGGCCATTGGGGCAGATCACCTGAAGCACCAGGTCGCCCATGAAGGTGTGCTCCATCTCCACGCAGATCGATTGGATGTTCGACAAGTTGGTCACCTGCTGTCCGAAGTTGAACTGCTCGAAGGTGAGGGTGGAGGTGAAGGGCAGGCCCACATCATCGGGGAGGAAGATGCCCCCCCCGAAGTTGGCGTCGGGGATGCCTGTCCACGTGGTGGGTAGGGCACCGCCGAACAGGGTGACGGTCTCCCCGAAACAGATCTCCGGTCCAGGGTCCGTGGGAGCGAAAGAGGGCGTGGTGCTCACCAGGATCTGCAGGTCGTTCAGGTTCAGGTTGCGGCAGCCGTTGTCGTCGGTCACATAGAGTTGCACCACATGTTCGCCATCGTCGTCGAACACGTGCGATACCACCGGGCCGCTGGTGCTGTCCACGGTCCCATCGTCGAAGTCCCACAGGTATTGGGTGATGAAGAAGCTGCCCTGCGCCTGGGAGGCGGAGCCATCGAAGGTCACCGATTCGCCTTGGCAGATCAGGGCGGGCACCGCCTCGGGCATGGTGGCCACAGCGGTGGGGTTGAGGCAAGGCACGGTGCACTGGAAGCCTGCGGCGAAATCGCCGACGCCGGCATTGTTCGAGTGGAACACCAGGGTCAGGCACCCCGTGGTGTTGAAGACCGTGCCGCTCACCACCAGGTTCTGCAAGGCACTTCCGGAGTACGTGCCCAGGCTGGTGGCGCTGGTGTTGTCGCCGTCGTAGATGGTGAGGTTGTCCGCCGGATTCCCGGGGCTGGCTTGGGTGCTCAGGTTGAAGACGAACCAGGTGAGGTAGATCACGTTGCCGGGAACGTCCGGGCAGATCGTCAGGGTGTGGTTCTCGTTGTCCCCGTACGAGGCGTTGGGCCCGCCGGAATCCTCGATCACCCCGGAGCAGCTCGTCGCCGAGCCTGCGGTGATGCTGATCTGTTGGGCGTGGGCCCACGTTAACGATACGAAGAAGAGGAAGAGGAAGAGTGCGCGCATGGCGTTGGGGCGGTGGTGGGGCGAAAGGAAAGGGATCCGGGTGGAGGTGGAGGGGCGGAAGTGATGGGCCGGGAAAAAGAGCCGCTGAGGCGGCCCTGCCAGCAAGGTATGACCCGGAAGGTGATCAAGATCGATCATCACGGGGTGATGACCGGTTCAAGGGCGTTGAGGTTGCCTCGCTCACGGGTCCACGGGCTCACCACCTCTACCGGACCGGTCACGGCTCAGGGCGCAGGTTCCATCCGCAGCGCCCGCAGGGCCTTCGCCGCGCGCGACCGGATCGCCGGCCCCGGGTCCACACGCAGGGCCTCTTCCAGCAGCAGCCGGAATTCATCCGCCAGTTCAGGATAGCGCCCCACCATGCGCAGCGCCACGGTGATGGCATAGGCACGCTGGGCGATGGCGTACTGCGGGTCGGCGATCCGCCGGAACATCGCATCGGTGATGCGGCCGTGCAGCGCCTTCGGCAGTTCGCACTCCTGCATCATCCAGATGCTGCTCCGCTGCACGGCTTCGTGCACGGGGCGGTCGAGCACATCGAGCAAGCGCTTCACGTAGGGCTTGGCCAGCTCCGGGTGCCTCCCGCACACGATGGTCGCGCTGTACGCGGCGCGTTGTGCCACACGATCCTCGTTCTTCAGCAGGTGGCCCATCAACTCCGCGAACCGCTCCGCATCATCGCCCACGAAGTCCGCGATGGCCTCCGCATTGGCGCGGCTGTGCTCCTTCAATAGTTGCGCACGGATGTCCATGGGTCATAGCAACAGCGCTCCATCCGATCCAACCGCGAATGGAAGGGCATGAACGTGGGTACGCCTTGGCGACAGGATGTTCTGTTCACGTTCATATACGTTCAATTCCCGGACCATGTGGACCAGCGCCGGTCATGGCGAGCGTAGCGAAGCGGGGGTCAGCCTTTGCGTTCCTTCTTCGGGAACTTCGGCTTGGGTTCGTAGTAACCTTCCTTCTTGGGGAAGCTGCGCGCACCGCCACGGTCATCACGGTTGCCTGGGTGGCCACCACCGGCACTGCGGTCCGGACGATAGCCGCCCTGGTCGCCACCGCGCGCACCACCGCCCTGGTATCCGCCACGATCCTGCCCACCACGGTATCCGCCACCGCCGCCTTTGTAACCACCGCCACCGCCACCGCGATAGCCGCCGCTGCTGGGTCTTGGCTCACCGCCCTTGCTTCCGCCGGCCGCTGCATCCACACGCACACTGCGGCCCTTGTAGTTGGCGTTATTGAAGGCGTTCAGCACCTGCTCGAAGTGGTCGGGCTCGATGTCCACGAAGGAGTACACGTCCTTGATCAGCATGCGCCCGATGAACTCGCCGCTGATCCCACTGATCCCGCAGATGTAGCCCAGCATCTTGCCTTTGTCGAAGCCATCGGCCGTGCCCAGGTTGATGAACATCTGGCGGCCGGTGCTGAAACGCTCCAGGGATGAAGGGCGTTCCGCGCGGGCGCTGTGGTCCTTGCGGCTCATGTCCACGTTCATGTCGAACGCGTTGCGGTGCTGGTCGATGATCCGGTTGAAGGCATGGCTCATGAACCGGTCGATGAGCTCCTCCTTGGTGAAGCCGTTGAGCTCAGCACGCGCCTCGGGCAACAGGTCCTCCAGGCTCTCGGTGTCCACCTCCACGCTCTTCAGGCGGTGCATGTAGGCCTTCACCTGCTGCTTCACGATCTCGGCGCCGCCGGGCACACGCACATAGGTGAAGTGGGTCTTCAGTACCCGTTCCAGCTGGCGGATCTTGTTCATGTCGCGCACACCGATGATGCTGAGCGAGATCCCCGCACGCCCCGCGCGCCCCGTACGACCGCTGCGGTGGGTGTAGTTCTCCGCCTCGCCGGGCAGGTCGAAGTGGAACACGTGGGTCACGTCCTTCACATCGATCCCGCGCGCCGCCACATCGGTGGCGATCAGCAGGCGGATCGTGCGGGCACGGTAGCGGCCCATCACATGGTCGCGCTGCGCCTGCGAAAGGTCGCCGTGGATGGCGTCGGCGTTGTAGCCGTCCTTCACCAGGGCGGTGGCCAGGTCCTGCGTTTCGTGCTTGGTGCGGCAGAACACGATCCCGAACAGCTCGGGGTCCGCATCGATGAACCGCTTCAACGCGGCATAGCGGTCCTTGCTCTGCACCACCGCGTATTGATGCTGGATGGCCGCCGCGGCGCTGTTCACGGGCCCCACGGCCACCTCTTCGAACGCGCGCATGTAGCGTTTGGCGATACGGCGCACCTCGCTGCTCATGGTGGCGCTGAAGAGCCAGGTGCGTTTGTCCTCGGGGGTCTTCTCCAGGATCTCGGTGAGGTCCTCCTGGAAGCCCATGTTCAGCATCTCATCGGCTTCGTCCAGCACCACCACGTCCACGGTGCTCAGGTCCAACACCTCGCGGCCGATCAGGTCCAGTAGGCGGCCGGGCGTGGCCACGATGATCTGTGCGCCGCGCTGGATGTCGCGGATCTGGTCGCGGATGCTGGCGCCGCCGTACACCGCCACGATACGGGTGCCCTTCAGGTGGGCGGAGAAACGCTCCAGGTCCTTGGCGATCTGCACGCACAGCTCGCGCGTGGGCGCCAGCACTAAGCTTTGGATGGTGCGGTCCTGCGGGTCGAGGTACTCGAGCATGGGCAGGCCGAAGGCGGCGGTCTTGCCGGTGCCGGTCTGGGCCAGGGCCACCACATCCTTCTCCGACCGGAGCAGGAGGGGAATGGCCTGCTCCTGCACGGGAGTAGGCGTGGTGAAGCCGATATCGGCCAGGGAACGGAGGGTTTCGGCGCGGAGGCCGAGCGCTTCGAAGGAAGACATGGGGAAGGGGAAGGGGAAAGGTGGTCGAAGCGCCCACGTGGCGCAGAACGGCCGCGAAGGTACGGGTTCTGGGGTGGGGGGGCGAATACAAGGCTACCGCGTCCTATTTCTACCGCCAGTACGGAGGATGTGCCGGAACAGCAGGCCCAGCGTGCGGCGACCCTGTCCCCCTCGTGCGCGCCGAACGGCGGGCCCAGGGTGAGGGGGGGCGCCCGGCGGATGCCCAGGCCATGGCGCCCACTTGTGCGCCATGCCCCATCTTCGCACCCATGCCCACCCTCCACTGGATCGGAAAGGACAAAGTGATCAACCACCACCGCGAGGTGCCCTACAAGGTGCTGGAGCACGGCTATGGGTTCGATGCCGACACCGGGAAGTGCCAGGAGGCCACCGGCAGCGGCAACCGCATCATCCAAGGCGATAACCTCGAAGCCCTCAAGAGCCTGCTGCCCCAGTACGAGGGCAAGGTGAAGTGCATCTACATCGACCCGCCCTACAACACCGGCAACGAAGGCTGGGTGTACAACGACAATGTGAACGACCCCCGCATCAAGAAATGGCTGGGCGAAGTGGTGGGCAAGGAGGGCGAGGACCTGAGCCGACACGACAAGTGGCTGTGCATGATGTACCCACGCTTAGTGCTGCTGCATAAGCTGCTGGCGGAGGATGGGTCGATCTGGGTGTCGATGGATGATAACGAGCAAGCAAATCTGAAGCTCATCATGGATGAGATATTTGGTTCTGGTCATTTCATTGGGGATGTCATTTGGAGGTCGTCTGA
>CAUJED010000075.1:0-6914 GCA_963169535.1 Bacteroidota bacterium
CGTTCCGCAGGTGCATCGTTCGTGGTGCAGCGCTGAGGCCTGTTACGGCATCGGGATGCCCCTGGCCCGCCATTCCATTGTCCGAATGGAGAGCCTGCTGTACGAGCATGTGATCGCTCTTCCGCATCTTCGCGCCGTAAATAAGTTCGGGGGGGGATGAAGGTTTTCGAATTCGGGGGGGCCAGCGTGAAGGATGCCGCTGGGGTGCGCAACGTCGCATCGGTGCTCAGTCGCTTTCCCAAGGTTGATCTATTGATCGTGGTGAGCGCCATGGGCAAGACCACCAACGCCTTGGAAGAGGTGGTGTGGGCCTATGCCGAGGGGCACGATGCCGGGTCGAAAGTGGCGGCACTGGAACAGCAGCACCGGGCGGTGTTGAACGAGGTGGCCCCCGCGGATGCCGCGGCGCTTGCGGCGCTGGATGAGCAGTTCAGCGCGTTACGCCTTCAATTGGCTGAGCCGGTCGTCTTGGACGTGGACCACTACTACGACCGGTTCGTGGCCTTCGGCGAGTTGTGGAGCACGATCATCGTGAGCGCTCACCTCAACGCGGTGGGTGTCGCGAACGAATGGGTCGATGCACGACGCATCATCATCACCGATGATCGGCATCGGGCCGCGAACGTGAAATGGGACCTCCTGCAGGAGCAGGTCCGGGAGCGGATGCCGACTTTCGACCGAGCACCCGCACGGATGGTGACCCAAGGGTTCATCGGCAGTACGGAGAACGGGCAGACCACCACGCTCGGCCGCGAGGGATCGGATTTCAGTGCGGCCATCTTCGCTTACGCGCTGGATGCCGAGAGCGTCACCATCTGGAAGGACGTGCCGGGCATGTTCAACGCGGACCCGAAACGGTTCGCCAACACACGGCTCCTGGAGCACATCAGCTACAAGGAGGCGATCGAGCTCAGCTACTTCGGCGCCAGTGTGATCCATCCGCGCACGCTGCAGCCCTTGCAGCGCAAGGGGATCCCGTTGTATGTGCGCTCCTTCATGGACCTGGCGGCGCCGGGCAGCACCATCAGCGAAGCCACGGATCACGATACGCTCATCCCATCGTTCATCGTCAAGCCGCAGCAGCTGCTCATCAGTATCACGCCGCGCGACCTCAGTTTCATCGTGGAGGAGAACCTCGGCGATATCTTCCTGCTGTTCGCCAAGCGCAATGTGCGCATCGATCTGATGCAGAACAGCGCGGTGGCCTTCACCGTGGCGGTGGAGGATACCGCCCGTTCCCGACAGCTCATCGAAGAGCTCCGCACACGGTACGAGGTGTTGTACAACGAAGGGTGCGAACTGCTCACGGTGCGCCATTTCGACGAGGCCACCCTGACGGAACTCACCGCAGGCAAGCACATCCTCATCGAACAGCGGAGCCGCGTCACGGCACGGTACGTGACCAAGGCGCAGTGAGGCGGGCGTAGCTTCGCGGTATGTTCACCATTCCCTTGTTCGGTCGTTCCTCGGCCCTGGCCGTGTTCCTGGTGGCCATGGTGTCCTTGGTCCAGGGTCAGACACCACCACCGGAAGGTCCCGAGGCGGTGAAGGCGACCATGGCCCGGCATGCGGTTGCGATCGCCGAGGCGGATCGGAACAACGATGTGCAGCAAGCCATCAGCTTGCGCTTGGCGCTTGCCGCCATGAGCAAACCCAAGGATGCGTTGGCGCTCTACACGCGTGCGGTGGCCATCGCCGACAGTGCGCACCTGGACGCGGAGGCGATCGCAACGCGGCAGGCCCTCGCGCGCACCCTCGCTGGTCGCGGCCAGATGAAGCAGGCGTACCAGGAGGCCATCCGCGCGGCGGAGCACGCTGCGGGGTGGGCCACGGATCGCCTGGCAGCGGCCCAGGCGAAGCGCGATTCGTTGCTGCGGGCCATGGCCATTGACCGCGACAGCCTTTTGGCCGGTGCCGAGGCGGGCCGCCGTGCTGCGGAGGTCAGGGTCAACGAAGCGAACGATGCCGCGCGGTCCTGGATGTGGGTCGCCGCAGGTGTGGGCCTCTTAGCCTTGGCGATCATCGGGTTCGTGTTGGCCAGGTATGGGCGGATCATCCGGCGTCTGCGCACCGAGGTCGTGGAGCTGAGGTCCGACCTGCGGTCGATGGAGGAACGGCCGCGCAACCGGCTGCGAGGACCGGCGGTGGATGCCGCCCCATCCGTTCCAGAATCGGCCGGGGCGGAGCGGTCATCCACGCCGCAGAATGCGCCATTGGTGATCGATCCCATGGTGCGTGCCATGTTCCAGAAGCAAGCGCCAATGCGGCTGATCACCTTGCGCGAGGCACGTGAACAGGGCGATCAGGAGAAGGTGCAGCGTGTGGTGCACACGTTGAAGCCGCAGCTATTGGTCTTCGATGACTCGTTGGCGCCGCTGTGCATGCGGATCATCCGGGAGAACGCCTGGAGCGAACCGCAACAGTGGAATGCCGACCTCGATCAGGTGGAGGCGGCGGTGGATCGGATCCTGCGCGGAGCGGTCACTCCCGGTTCTCCATCACCTTGATCACCCGGTCGGGGTAGTCGCTGATGATGCCATCCACACCCAGATCGAGCATGCGGCGGATATCGGCGGGTTCGTTCACCGTCCATACCACCAGTTCCATTTCCTTGGCGCGCACGGCGTTCAACAAGGCTTCGTTGGCCATGCTGAAGTGCGGACTGTAGATGGCCGGGGTGAAGGTGAGCGAAGCGAGGTGTTCGTCCAGCGTGCCTTCGTTCTCCACCAGGAGCGCCAGAGGGATCTCGGGCCGTTCCGTATGGATCACTTCAAGAACGGCGGTGTCGAAGGACTGCAGAAGGCAACGGTCCGCCATGCCCAACGAATCGATGGCGTGGATCATCATCAACGCAAGCGCACGAGGTTCGGGTTGGAAGGTGCCGTACAGGGCCGGGTCGCTTTTGATCTCGATGTTGAACGAAGGCGGCGGAACGCCGCTGAGCAGCGCATGTTCATCCACGGCCTCCAGCACTTCCGCCAAAGTGGGTTTGTAGGCTACGCGTTGATCCTTATCGGGATGCTCCACATCTTCGAGCGAACCACAATCGAAGCGGCTGATCTCCAAGGCCGTCATGCGATACAGGTTGTAGTTGCGCTCGTTCTCCGGGGTGATGGGCTCTCCGTCAGGGGTCAGGCACAGGTCGTGTCGCATCCACGGTTCGTGCGATACGATCACTTGCCCATCACCGCTCATCACCACGTCCATTTCCAGGAAGTCGCACCCCAATTCGGTGGCCTTGAGGAATGCCGGCAGACTGTTCTCTGGTCGGAGCCCTCTGCAGCCGCGGTGGCCGTGGATGTCGGGGTGCAGGTTCTTCTGGGGCATGCAGGCGGTGAGTGTCAGGGCGCAGGCGAACGCGAGTTGTTCAGGTCGTGCCATTCGGGAAGTGTTGAAGGATCTTGGTGGCCAGTACATCGGCCATCTTGAACTTGCCTTCGTGGGTGACACCGGCGATATGTGGCGTCAGGATCACACGGTCGTGCCGGAGCAGTCGGTCGTAGGTAGGTCGGTCCGGGCCGGGGGCCAGGCCATCCAGCTCAGGGCGTTCGTACTCCAGCACATCCAGCCCTGCGCCGATCACACGTCCGCTGTCCAGCGCGTCCAGCAACGCCGTCGTATGCACCACTCCGCCGCGCGAGGTGTTCAGGAACCACACCGGCCGCTTCAGCCGATCGAAGAAGGCGGAGTTCGCGTAGTGTGCCGTTCCTGGGTTCAGGGGCAGGTGAAGGCTGATGACATCGCTCTCCGCCAGGGTCCGGTCCAAGGATGATTCTTCCACACCCGTGGTGCTGAACCCGGATCGGTACTTGTCGTGGCCCAGGATGCGTACGCCGAATCCGCGCAGCTTCTCCGCGAAGGCACTGCCCATGTTCCCGTATCCGATGATGCCCACGGTCTTGCCATTCAGTTCGGTCCCGCGCATCGCTTCGCGTGGCCATTCTCCATTATGCACCGCACGGTTCGCGGGCACCAGGTGTTTCATCAAGGCCAGCAGCAGCAGCACACAGGTCTCGCCCACGCCGTCGCGGTTGCCTTCGGGCGAGTTCAACACAAGGATCCCTTTGCTTGCGCAGTGGGCCACATCGATGTTCTCCAACCCGGCACCCACGCGTGCGATGAAGCGCAGCCGCGCGGATCGGTCGATCGCTGCGGCGTCGATGCGCCTGCTGCGCACCACCAGGCCTTCCATGGCGGCGAGTTCCTGCTTCCGCTCGCTGTCTGGCAGGGCATGGAGCGGGGTGCAGGTATGGCCCGCCGCCTCCAGGCGTTGCTCGATGATCGGATGTACGGGGTCCAGGATGCCGATCCGCATGGTCACGAGAGCATGCCATACATCAGGTGGCCCACGCTGAAGTAGGTGAGCAGCCCGAAGATGTCGTTCAACGTGGTGACGAACGGTCCTGTCGCGAGCGCGGGGTCCACTTTCAGACGGTCCATCAGCAAGGGGATCACCGTGCCGAACATGGCGGCGGTGAGGATCACGGTGAACAGGGCGATGCTCACGGTGTAGGTGAGGGCTTGCGACTGCTCCAGCGCGAAGTTGATGGCGAAGATGACGGCACCGCACACCAGGGCGGTGAGCAAGGCCACGCGCAATTCCTTCCACATGCGCGATACCAGGCGCACGTTGGCCATACTGCCGGAGGCGAGGCCCTGCACCACGATGGCGCTCGATTGCACCCCCACGTTGCCGGCCGTGGCCGCGATCAGCGGCATGAAGAAGGCCATGGAAGGGTCGATGCGGAGTTGCCCTTCGTACTGTGCGATGATGCGCGAGGAGATGATGCCGCCCGCCAGGCCGATCAACAGCCAGGGCAACCGGGCGCGCACCTGAACGATGGGGCTGTCGGTGGCATCCACGTCCTCGCTGATACCGCTGGCGAGCTGGTAGTCCTCGGTGGCCTCCTCGGTCATCACGTCCATCACATCGTCGAAGGTGATGCGGCCGATCAGGTGTTCCATGTCGTCCACCACCGGCAGTGCCACCACGTCGTACTTCTTCATCAGCTTCACCACATCATCCACGTCATCGGTGGCCTTCACGCGAACGATGTCGGTGTTGCAGATGTGTTTGATGAGGGTGCGCGTACTTTCCGCGGAGAAGAACAGGTCCTTCAGGGGAAGGATGCCCTGCAGTCGGCCGTCCTTGTCCACCACGTAGATGGTCGAGGCATGGTCGACGCCCTCGGCCTGCCGCCGCATCTCCACGATAGCACGTGCCACGCTAAGGTCGGCACGCACTTGGATCAGCTCCTTCGCCATCAGCGCTCCCGCCGTGCCTTCGGGGTAGGCCAGCAGCTCCTGGATGTCCTCGCGGTGTTCGTGGTCGTCCAGCAGGGCGATCACCTCGCGCTGCTTGTCCTCGGGCAGCTCGGCCATCACGTCCGCCGCGTCGTCCGTGTCGATGTGTTCGAGCACGTCCTCGGCGATCTCGCGGCTGGTGAGGGAGTTGAGCAGGTCCTCCCGCAGGCCTTCACGGAGTTCCAGCACCACCTCGGCGGCCACTTCGCTATCGAGCAGGCGGTACACGTACACGGCCTCATCCAGCACCAGTTGGTCGAGGATGGCGCCTATGTCGGCCGGATGCAGGTCGGCTAGGAGCGCCTGGATCACCGAGTCGCGGCCCTGTGCCACATCGGCACGAAGGGATTCCAACTGGGGCCGGGTGAGTTCGAAGGACATGGCGCTACCGGGCTTGGGTGAAGCGGAATGGCCGCTTCCGCAGGCGGTCGCGAAGCTACGAAGATGCGCGGGGGCTTGGCCAGGTCACCGAGGTGCCTCACATGCCAACGTCAGGGCGATGAAGTCTTGAACGGACAGCTGTTCCGCGCGTTTTCCGGCGAAGGCCTGGGGCACCCCTGCGGGCAGGGCCGGGAAGCCCTTCAGTGCATTGCTCAACGTCTTGCGCCGTTGGTTGAAGGCGGCCTTCACCACCCGCACGAAGAGGGCCTCGTCGCAGGGCATGGCCTTGACCTCGTTACGCTTCATGCGCATCACGGCGCTGCGCACCTCGGGCGGTGGAATGAAGGCCTCGCGTTCCACAACGAAGAGCATCTCCATGTCGTACCACACCTGGGCCAGCACGCTGGTGATCCCGTACGTGCGGCTTCCGGGTCCGGTGCAGATCCGGTCGGCCACTTCCTTCTGGAACATGCCCACCATCTCGGGGAAATGATCGCGGTGTTCGAGGATCTTGAACACGATCTGCGTGCTGATGTTGTACGGGAAGTTGCCGATCACGGCGATGGGGCCGGTGGTCACGGAGTCCGGATCCATGCGCAGGAAATCACTTTCGCGCACCTCCACTTCGGGGTAGGTCTGTTCGAGGTAGCGGACCGACTCGGTGTCCACTTCATAGCACACCAGTTCGGTGTTCGCACGATGCACGAGGTGCTTGGTCAGGGCGCCGGTGCCGGGCCCCACTTCGATCACATGGCGGTAGCCACCGTGTCCCGTCAGGCTCTCGGCGATGCGTCGTGCGATGTCATCCTCCTTGAGGAAGTGCTGGCCCAGGTGCTTTTTCGCGCGGACGTGCATCAACTGGTATGGACCAATTCCAACAATGTTCGGAACGCGGCGAACTTGCCACCGAAGTGCTTCTGCGACTCGGCTTGTAGCCGTGGCGCATGCTCGTCGCGGTAGCGCTCGTAGGTGGCCATGTCGGCACAGGTATACTGCACCGCATAGGTGATGCCACCATCGTCATCGGCCAGCACCCGGCAGATGCGGCTGTCGAGGAAAAGGCCGGTCGCCATCACGTCGGGGATGTGCGTCTCCTGCATCCAGCGGAGCCATTCCACGTGTACATCGGTATCCACGTTGTGGGTGACGTTGTAGATGATCATGCGGCTGTTCTGCTGAAGCGGCGACAAAGGTCCGGTCTTTTCTGCTACGGAATGCGGGAGGGGGAG
>CAUJED010000076.1:0-17985 GCA_963169535.1 Bacteroidota bacterium
GGCCGCAGGATACCCTGTAGGTGTAGCCCGCAGCGGTGTTCACCACATCGGCGGAGAACACCACGATCAGGCAGCCGTTGGGGTTGGCCGCGTTGATGGTGGCGGAGATCTGGCTGGGGATGGTACCACCGGTATACGCGCCGATCAGGTTGGCAGGGAGCGGAGCGCCGGAGGATTGGTTGTAGATCCGGAGGAAGTCCCAGCCGTTCTCCAGGTTGAATTCGGAGAAGTTCAGCGTCACCACATCGCCCACCTTTTCGGGGCAGTGCGTACGGGTCACCGTTTCGCTGTTGGCATACGGTCCTGCAGCACCACCACTGTCATAGAAAGTGCCTTGGCAGGGTGGTGGGTTCTGGGTGTGTGCGCAGATGAAGAAGGGACCCTGTTGGTTGTTCACCTCCGTCCACACCCGGATGTACAGTCTTTCGCCCGGTGTCACCGTGGGTGGTGTGAGCGAAAGGCGCGGCATGTTCGGGGCATCGTAGGTGGATCCAGTGGTGGCGCAGGTACCCACGGCGACCAGTTGCAGCTGGGTGGGGCAGCCCACGCCGCTGATGTCGCGGTAGGCGGCCATGGCGAAGTTCACCGCCCCGAGTCCATCGGTGTTGACGATCAACGGATTCACCGCCGACACCGCCATGGGGACATCCAAGGTGAACCAGACATCGTTGTAATTGGCGGGCGGTGTGCCGCAGGGTGCCGGGGCCGTGCTGCTACCGGGCAAGAAGGTGGTTCCGGTGTTGGAAGCGTTCTCGTTGGTGGCCGAGGTCATGGTGCACTCTCCGGCCCCCACCGCCAGGTCGATCGCCCCGCAGGGGTTGTCGTTCACCGGAGGGTAGTTCGGGGTTACGCAAATGCTGAAGGTGCCGTGGTAGAAATATTCGGCCGCCTTCTTGTTCCAGACCCTGATGTAGATCGTTTCGCCGGCGGTGAGCGTGACCCCAGCGGTATTGCTGTTGATCCGGGGCATCAGGTTGGTGGCACTGATGTTATCATGGCAGCCCCCGGGGGTGATCTGCGTCAACGCCCCCACATAGCCGGGTGGGTCGCACAACGAGCCTGGGGTGGTCTGGCGGTACCACGCCATGGCCATGTCGGTGAGCGTACCGGCGAAGAGCGTCACGGTCATGTTGTTGGTGGGCGGCACCACCACGCGGAACCAGACATCGCGTGCCGCTGGGTTCCATAGCGCGGGCGTGGCGTACGGCGCACCGGGCATGCCACAGGTCATGTTGCCAATGGAAAGCCCGGGCGGCAGGGGCTGGGCGTTCACGGTGTTGTATTCGGCCGGTACGCAGGGATCGCCCGGGGTGAGCAGGATGGCGCCACAGGGTTCGTCGTTGGGCGGGGGCTGTGCGTTGTACGCGCAGATCGTGAAGCTGCCGTTCTCGTTGTTGTTACGTTCCCACACCCGGATGTACACGGTCTGCCCGGGCGTGAGGCCGTAGGTGGCCGGGTCGAACACCAGGCCTGTCGGGGTGTTGGGGCCGTTCAGGCCATCGATGGAGCACAGGCCGATGTTCGTGCCGGTGGCCCATGTGAAAGGCCCAGTTACGCAGTTCGGGGCGGTGTACAGGCCCATGGCGGTGGCACACACCCCCGACTCAGTGATCTCGATCCCGATCAGGCCGGAGGCCGGCACGGTAACGCTGTACCATACGTCGCTACCGCCGTAGTTCACGGCCATGCCATTGGGGCAGCCACTGGGCGTAGGCGTGGGGGTGTACGGGGGATAGAGCGGGGTGGCGCCCAGGCCGTTCAGCGTGGTGGGCGTGGCCGCTTCGGTGGTGCCCGCGATGGGGGTGGTGCAACTGGTGGTGGCAAGGGGGATGTTCACCGCGCCACAGGGGTCGTCGTTGGCTGGTGCGGCGGCCAAGCCCAAGCACTCCACCTCCACCGGGATGGCCGCGTGCGTGGCGAAGGCGGCGCAGGCGGTGCTGCCGTCATAGACCCATACCCGGTAGTTGGCCGCCGTGGCCACGAACTCCACCGAGGAAGGCCCCCCTGGAACACCGCATCCATCATCGTCGCATGCCCCCATGATCGCTGGATAGGGGGCGGTGTTGCTGCGGATGTACATCCGGGTGTTCAGGCCGGTGGCACCGCAAAGCCGCACCCGGTAGCGGTTGCCCGCCGTGGTGGTGATCCGGATATTGGTGCCTGCCCCTGCGGCGATGTTCCCGGTGATGGTGCCGGGGCATGCAGGTGCCGCGATACTGGACAAGCTGGCCGCGCCGACCGTAGGACAGCTACAGACGTTGCAGTCCGGAAGCTGCGGCGTTTGGGCCATGGTGGTGCTGCCCAGCAGTAGAGGCAGCACGAAGGCTAATGCCGAACGAAGCCGGGTAAAATTGAAGGCATGCACAGCGGTTGGTCGGTTTTGGTTGGTCGTGAAGCGGAATGGTCACAGGACGGTAGGGCCTGGGACCATGGGAGCATCCCATGGGCATACGCCTTGGTCAGAGGGGTAGGCGCGCACGGTTTTCTTGAGGTCCGCTTCACGGTCGGGAAATATACGGAAGGTTCCCTCGTTTCCCACCTCAGGTGATAAGCGGAGCATGGTTGGGAATCCAAGTATTGAGCGGATGTGTAGCGAGAATACCCGGCCAACCTGCCCAGTGGCCAGTGGCGTGGTGTCCGATCCGGGGTGTGCGATAGCAGGCCAAGGGGCATAGGCCTCTTGGTACGTGGGCGTTCGATCCGATCCATGTGGCAACACCATGGTCGGATCATAGACGACGAGGGGGCGTTCGGGTTGCCGCGCTCGGGGGCGGAGCCCGATCTTCCTTCCAGGGTCCATGATCCGGTATCGCGGCTATACCATTTGGGCATTCCGTAGCGGCCCGAAGAAGCGCGGCCATATTTTCACAGGCCGATACGAGGGACCTGTTACAACGCCGAAGGCGTGGACCGTTGGGAGCGAAGCTGCCGAGGGCATGGGCTACGGAACGATCACGACGGAGAAGTCATGCGGAAAAAGACCGAGTAGATCGGCCTACTCCTTAGTGCGAATTGGTATAAGCCGAGGTCGATGGGTGGGGCTGGAGGTAATGCCGCAGGGCGGTGATCAGGGGGGCGCTGCCCCTTGGGGTTCGTGATCCCAGGGATCGGGTTGCCTGCTGTTGAAAAAAACATTCTTCTTGTACTTGATCTTTTGATCCGTTTACATTAGTCGGCCCCGAACAGCCAAATCCTAAAAACAAGATCATCGCGGAGAAAGGATAAAGTCGATACCCCCTCCTGAGGTGTCGTGTACGCCTCAGGCCCCATTGTTGTTGCCAGGCCTTGAGCCTTACCCTGCGTCGGATGGCGCGCCACAGCCATCACAGTCAGTTCCCTTTCTTACCAAAACCAGAAACGATGAGTAATTGTAACACCAGGCCCTGGCGAACGTGGCGAACACGTTGGTCGGGGTTGATGACCTGCTTGGGGGCGATGCTGGCCTTCTCCACGGCAGGCTTCGGGCAGGTGACCATCCCTGCGGCCAATACGGACAACGGTAGTGTGAACGATCCGTTCGGAGCGTTTTACGGCTATGAGCGTTCGGCCATGATCTATACCGCTGCCGAGATCGGGGGTACGGGCAGTATCACGGACGTCGGGTTCTACGTGAACGCGGTGTCGGCTCCCGCGAATGCTGTTGACGTCAGGATCTACATGAAGCAGCGGACCACGCTCTTCACGGCGGCCAGCACGTATGCCACGGAGACCACGGGGGCCACATTGGTCTACGGTCCAACGACCATCCCGGCCGCGTCCTTCGTTGGCGGTTCTTGGTTCACCGTCACCTTGACCACCCCGTTCAGCTACACCGGCGGGGATAACCTGGAGGTGATCGTGGAGACCAACTACACCGGCGGCGGTGGTGAAGGCTCCGGTACAGCCAAGCAGTTCCGCTATGCCACCCAGGCGAACAACACGTATTATCAGGCCTGGAATGCGGACACAAACCCACCAACGGGTAATGGTACACGTTCCACCAGCCGACCGAACATCCAGCTCACGGGCATCACGGTTCCGCCGTGCTCGTTCGGCCCAGGATCGTTGTCGGTCCCTGCGTACACCAGTGTATCCGCGGATCTTGCATGGACCGCACCCAGCCCCGCCCCCAGCGATGGGTACGAGTGGGAGGTGCGCACCAGCGGAGCCGGTGGTAGCGGCCCTACGGGCCGTACTACCAACGGCAGCACATTGGCCGGGGTGACCACGGCGAGCACCGGCAACGTGCTTACCGCGAACACCGCGTACAACCTGTACGTGCGTGCCAACTGCGGCATCGACGGTTTCAGTCCCTGGTCGGGCCCACAAGCCTTCTTCACGGGATACTGCACCCCTACGGTGACGAACGCTGGCGACTACGTCAGCAGTTTCTCCACCACCAACGGGATCACGAACATCACCAACCCCAGTGGCGCCGCGTCGCCCGGGAACTATGGCGATTTCACCGCCATGTCGGTGAGCGCTTCGGAGAACACCACGTTCAACTACAGCCTGGCTTATGTGGGCGGTACCAATGGGATCAAGGTCTGGGTCGATTGGAACAACGACCTCGATTTCAATGATGCGGGTGAGCTGGTAAGCACGGTAGGCCCAGGTGCCTCACCGCAGAGCGGCACGGTCACGATACCTGCCAGCACACCGTTGGGTAACTACAGGATGCGGGTACGTGCGGCCTGGAATGCGGTGCCGACGGATGCCTGTGGGAACATGGGCTATGGTGAAACGGAGGATTACACCTTGACGGTGGTGGCCCCTCCGGCCTGCCCATTCGCCACGGGGGTCACCGTATCGGACCTTGCAGTGAACGGGGCCACCGTGAGTTGGACCTGCACCGGCTGCACGGGAACCTATATCATCGAGTACGGCGCACCTGGGTTCACCCCGGGCACCGATGGCACGGCAGGCGTGGGCGGCACGGTTGTGACCAGCGCCACCACCTCGGTCTCCCTGGCACCGGCCCTTACCGGGTACACCAACTATCAAGTGTATGTCCGGCAGGAGTGTACGCCTGGGTCCAGCTATAGCACGAATTCATCGGTGGTGAATTTCTACACCGGGCATTGCGTACCTGTTGGTGGCGGCACGAGCACGACCTATTACATCAGCGAATTCAGCACCACGGGCGGGGTCACCAACATCTCCAATGCCAGCGGTGATTTCGCGGCGGGTGGTTACGGCGACTATACGGCCCAGTCCGTGTCGCAGATCGCCGGTGGGGGCGTCGACTTCTCGATCACCATCAACGGTGGATCGACCTACGGCATCAACATCTGGGTGGATTGGAACAACGACCTGGATTTCGCCGATGCGGGCGAGAGCGTGTACACCAGCGGTGTTTATGTGAGCGCAGCGCCTCACACGGGTAGCTTCACGGTACCTCCGGGCACTGCGGTGGGCAACTACCGGATGCGGGTGCGCGAGGACTACCTGTCGAGTAACCCCACGGCCTGTGGCACCAGCGGGTATGCCGAGGCAGAGGATTACACCTTGACGGTGGCCCCGCCTCCGGCTTGTATGTTCCCCACGGGACTTACGGCATCTGCAGCAGGCACCACCTCGATCAGCGGCTCTTGGACCGCCGAGCCCACCGCGGTGAGCGGTTACAACTATGAAGTGCGCAGCAGTGGCGCTCCCGGCACACCGGGTGCCGATGCCAGTGGCTCAGTGGTCGGTACCACCTTCACCGCTACGGGCCTTACCACCGGCAACACCTACCAGGTGTATGTGCAGAGCAATTGCGATGTGGATGGCCTGAGCACGTGGGTCGGGCCGGTGAGCGTTACCCTGGCCTACTGCACGCCGGGTCCGAACGCGAGCCTGGATGCGAATGGTATCACCAACGTGACCTTCGCCAACGTGGATCTGGACATGAACACCGAGGCCGATGGCGGCTATACCGACAACAGCGGTGTTACCGGTGCCATCGGTGGCCCTGGCGATCTGGTGCCGATCAGCGTAAGCGTGGAGACCGGCTATACCTACGACATGCGGATCTGGATCGATTGGAACAACGACCTGGATTTCGCCGATGCCGGCGAACTCGTGGCCGGTGGCGGGACCAACGAAGCCGACGGTACGAACCCGTGGGTCACTTCCTTCACCATCCCTGGCGCCCAAGCTCCGGGTAACTACCGTATGCGTATCGGCGGTGCCGACTCCGGGATCACCGGGCCGTGTTTTGCCGGCGCATGGCGGGCGTTCACGGACTTCACGGTGAGCGTCTGTCTGCCCCCGACCGATGATGGTACCGCGGTGGTGGACAACTGCGTGGGCCAGAACTACCAGGTGAGCGTTACCGTGGACCTGGCAGGCGCATCGAGCGCCATGGTGGAATACAGCGTGAACGGCGTGGCCCAGACCCCGGTGGCATACAGCCCTGGTGTGTTGCTGGGTGCCTTCTCCGTACAGGCGGTGGTGGATGTCACGGTGGTCACCGATCAAGGTTGCTCGGTTGACCTGGGACGTTTCCACTCGGCTTGCGATGTGGAGCTGGTTTGCGGTGATCCTGTGGTACAATCGATCCACTGCTATGACAGCGGCGACACCCGCACATGGACCTGGGTGAACAACGAGCCCGGAGGTACCGTGTCGTTGAAGTTCCTCAGTGGTAGCACGGAGGCCACCGACAACATCCTCTTCTGGGAAGGTGTGGTCGGAGGCACGGCCGCCACGCCGGCCTCCATCAGCGGGGTGTTGACCGGGAACCTGATCACCAGCGTGGGCAACACCTTGTCCATGAGCATCAGCACCGACGGTAGTGGAAGTTGTGCCGAAGGGACCTCTGGCCTCACCGCAGGGTGGGTGTTCCAGGCCCGTTGCGGCGGCTGCGTGGAGCCCACGGGCTTGGTCACGGCCGACCCGAACGAGAATGGCAGCCCCGAGGTGAACTGTGCCGCGCTGCCAGAGCCGACGTTCAACGCCTATGTGGGTATCATCGATAACGGTATCGATGGGAACACGGGCCTGCCCCCCGCTACGGTGGGCTATCGCCTCTTCGTGAACAACGTGGCCCAGCCTGATGTGACCGGTCTGCCCGGCGGCGAATACTACCTCCTTGGTGCCTTCCCCTTGGGAACCGACCTGGATGTGGTGTTGCTGCACGAGGATCAAGCCGGCCAGTCCGCTTGCAACACGGAGGTGGCCACCAACTTCACGGTGGGCTACAACGCGTGCCCGCCGGCCAACGACCATTGCGCCAATGCCGAGGTGCTCACCCTGAACCCCGATGGCACCTGTCCGGCCAACGCCATCATCGGTACCACGCGTGGTGCCGACCAGGAAGGGATCCTGCCCGAGTGCCAGACCTCCGGTACGGCGCAGGACGCATGGTACACCTTCAATAGTGGCGTGGCGTCGAGCTTCACCATGACGTTGACCGCAGGCACCGCGCACAACATCGGTGTGCAGCTCTTCACCGCTTGCGGTACCCCCGCTGCCGGCGCCTGCCTCACGAACATCCTGCCCGCCAACAACCCGATCACCATCACGGTGGCACCGGGCACCTATTACTGGCTGCGGGTGTTCACCGATGTGAGCTTGGGCACCGCGGGTACGTTCAACATCTGCGTGAGCGCGTTCGACCCCTGCACCGATGTTCAGAACATCACCGCATGCGGTGTTTCCACCCAGGCCACCCGTCCGGTGGGCATTGGTGCTTGGAACGCCTACGGTGGCCCGTATGGTGTTCCTGGCAAGGAGCGTCTGTTCACCTTCACGCCATCGGTGACCGGCTACTACACGATCCAGGCAACGGCGATCAGCGGTGGTTACGTGGACTTCTACTACAAGGAGTCCTCGGTAGGCTGCAACAGCACCACGTGGACCTACATCGACGATATGTTCTCGGCTGGCACTACGGCTGCGTTCAGCCTCAATGCCGGAACCGAGTATTACATCATGTGGGATGGCGAGAGCAGCTCGGTCGCCTATGATGTGACCTTCCAACTGGTGTGCCCTGCACCTCCGCCAGCCAACGACGATTGTGCCAGTGCCACGTCGCTCACGGTGAACTCGGGAGTGAACTGCACCGCACAGACGGCGGGGACCATCGCGGGTGCCACCGATTCCGGTGTGGCCGCATCCTGTGGTAATGCCGATGACGATGTGTGGTACAGCTTCACGGCCACGGCGACTTCGCACACCGTTGCGCTGAACAACGTTTCCGGGTTCACGGACATGGCCTTCACGGTCTACTCGAACACCTGCGGTTCGTTGACCCAGTTGGTATGTTCCGATCCGAACACCACCACGCTCACCGGGCTGAGCATCGGCCAGACCTATCTGGTCCAAGTGTACAGCTACGGGACCACGGTGGCGCTGACCACCACGTTCGACATCTGCGTGAGCACGCCGCCCATCCCGGGATCGGAGTGCAGTGGCGCCATCAACATCGCCAGTTTCCCGGTGGTGAACCAGGCGCTCGCCTGTTCCGGCGCCGCGCTGCCTGGCTTGTTGAACGCCACCAACGTAACATCGGGCTGCGGTTCCATGTCCACCACCTATATGGGTGGTGAGGAAGCGTTGTACACCTTCACGCCGACGGTGACGGACGACTATGTGATCGCCATCGCCGGAGTCACCTATACCTCCATCGGGGTGTATGCCAACGCATGCCCCACCAACGGTGGTATCTGCGTAGGCGGCGTCGGTAGCTCTACGTCGTCGAAGAGCCTGGTGGTATCGCTCACCGCTGGTGTGCAGTACTTCATCTGGTTCGATACCTGGCCTGCGCCGAACAGCCCCTGCCCGGGCACGTTCAGCATCTTCTTCGCTCCGGATCCTCCCGCCAACGACAACTGCGCTGCTGCAGTATCCCTCACGGTGAATCCGGACTACAACTGCGGTTCGGTGACCCCGGGCACCGTGGCCTTCGCCACGGCCTCGGGCAATGCCTTGGGCTCGTGCTCCGGAACGCCGGATGATGATGTGTGGTTCAGTTTCGTGGCCACCGCCACGGCACACCGCGTGTCGCTGTTGAACATCACCGGCAGCACTTCCGACATGTACATGAAGTTCTACCGTGGTGCGAATTGTGGCACGATGGTGGACCATGCTTGCAGCGATGCGGAAACGGCGAACCTCACGGGCTTGTCGGTCGGTGAGCGGGTCTATGTCCGCGTGTACACCTACACAGCTACCGCTGGCCAGACCAGTGCGTTCAACATCTGTGTGGGAACGGCACCTCCGCCGCCTGCCAACGACAACTGCGCTGGCGCAGTGGCCCTGTCGGTGAACGCCGGCATGAGCTGCACCGCACAGACCGCGGGTACCGTACAAAGCGCGACCAACTCCGGCATCGCCGTGAGCCCATGCGTGGGTACGGCGGATGATGACGTGTGGTACAGCTTCGTGGCCACCCAGACCACCCACATCGTGAGCCTGAACAGCGTGGCGGGTAGTTCCACCAGCATGAACTTCCAAGTGTTCAGCGGTGCCTGTGGCGGACTCACGAGCGTGGGTTGCGGCGCCACCGGAACGGCGCCCACCACCACCCTCAACAGCCTCGCCGTTGGTGCCACGTACTATGTGCGGGTGTACACCAACACGGCTACGGGAGGGCAGAACACCACGTTCAACATCTGCGTGACCACCCCGCCAGCAGGGCCTCCGGCCAACGACAACTGCGCGGGTGCTGTCGCTCTGGCGGTGAATGCCGGACCAACCTGCACGGCCCAAACCTTCGGTACGGTGTTCAACGCCACCGGTACCTTGGATGCGGCCTGCGCAGGTGGTGAGGACGATGACGTGTGGTTCAGCTTCGTGGCCATGGGGCCCACGCATACCATCAGCCTCAACGGGGTTAGTGGCAGCGTAACGAGCATGAACTTCCAAGTGCTGAGCGGGGCCTGCGGAACGCTCACGAGCATCGCTTGCAGCTCCACCGGGGCCACGGCGAATGCAGTGGTCACGGGCCTCACGGAAGGCAACACGTACTTCGTGCGCGTTTACACGAACACCACCACGGGTGGCCAGAACACCACGTTCAACGTGTGTGTGACCACGCCGCCTGTCAACGACCTGTGTGCGAACGCCATTGCGGTGGGTTGCAACAGTGTCACTGCAGGCACCAACGTCGGAGCAACGACGATCGGGGCTCCTGCAACGACCTGCACCACTTCACAGAATACCGGCCCCGGTGTTTGGTATACGGTGCAAGGTTGGGGTGGAACCATGGTGGCCAGCTTGTGCGGCGCCACGTTCGACACCAAGATCGGTGTGTTCACCGGAAGCTGCGGGTCCCTCACCTGCGTGACCGGGAATGATGACGATACCGGTACGGGAGGAGCGAGCGTATGCGGAGGTGGGTTGCAAAGCAGCACCAGTTGGACCGGTACTGCGGGTACCACCTATTACGTGTACGTGTCCGGGTATGCCAGCACCTCGGTGGGGACGTTCAACCTGAGCGTGACGTGCGGATCCACCGCGGTTTCGTGCCCGGCGAACGGCCTCAATCTGGAGTTCCAGAACGATGCGAACCCCGGTCAGGTGACCTGGGAGGTGTACAGTGCCAACGGGAACCAGCGCGTGTTGAACGGTGCGGACCTGATCCCCGCCAACAACATCGGCACCCAAGCGCTGTGCTTGCCCAACGGCTGCTACCGCCTCCGTGTGCTCGATAGCGCTGGCGACGGTATGACCACCGGTGGCTACGAGCTGCGTACCTCGAGCGGCGACCGCGTCATCGACAACACCAACAACTTCAGCACGGGTTCGGTGAGCGCCATCAGCGGCAACCAGACCTTCTGCCTGCCGCTCGGCACCGACAAGCCGATCTTCAGCAGCTGCGACAAGCTGGATTGGGTGAACAACAAGTTCATCGTGGTGGCGGCGAACCCGGCGGTTTCCGCGCAGTATGGTGTGAGCAACGCCAACAGCGGTTACGAGTTCTGGTTCTACGATCCGAACGGCAGCTACAGCTTCCGTCGCTTCCGCAGCCACGCCACCAGCGATGGCTACGGTTCCGGCGCACTGCGTGCCTGCCACTTCAAGGTCAACGGCTGGGTGAACAGCGGGGCGACCCCGCACCTGCCAGCGAACACCTTGTTGAACGTGCGTGTACGTGGCCGTGTGGCCGGTAGCAACCTGGAGTTCGGTCCGGCTTGCCAGTTCAAGATCGACGCCACGCTGGCCGCCTGCCCGCGTGTGAAACTGCAGGACGACCCGGCGAACACCAGCGACTACAGCTGTGGGGTGTTTCGCAACTTCGGCGGCGGCGGCAACGCGAACAACCGCATCTATGCCAACCCGCCGCAGGCCGTGCCTGCCGTGGCCAGCAGCAACGTGCGTTACCAGTTCCGCTTCCGCATCCCGGGTGAGGGCATCTGCATCGTACGTCCGCCGCAGACCAGCGCCCAGATGACGCTGAACTGGACCACCGGAACCTTGCTGGAATGCAGCAAGACCTATGAGGTGGATGTGCGGGTGAGCCTCAACGGCGGTGCGACCTGGTGCTTCGGCCCAGCGACCACCGACCAAGCTGCGGCTTGCGCCGATACCGACGACTGGGGCAAGGTGTGCAACGTGACCATCAACCCCTGCGGTGGTGGTAACGGCGGCGCCAGCAACATGATCGTCGACGGCAACAGCACCTTCACCATGTATCCGAACCCGAACCGCGGCGACCAGTTCTTCGTGAGCCTGAGCAACGTGGAGAAGGGGGTGAACACCGTGAGCGTGGACATCTACGACCTCACCGGTAAGCGCGTGATGGCACGTACCATCCCCGTACAGGATGGCTTCGTGAACACCAACGTGGAGCTGGGCAGCCAACTGGCTGGCGGCCTCTACATGGTGAACGTCACCGCCGGTGATAAGGCCTACACCGAGCGCCTGGTGATCCAGCCGTAAGGGAACGACCACGTTTGAACGGGAAGCCCCGCGCCAATGGCGCGGGGCTTCCTGCTTTTCATGTACCGCCCGCTGGTTCGGTGGTGCGAGGACCAGGCCGGCGGTGATCGCCTTGGTGGCGGCTGCACACTGGCTCCGAAGCGGGGCGAAGGGCCTGTGTGACCAATGTTCCAGAACCGACGTGGAACGGCGTGTACCTTCACTGCATGCGCACGTTCACCCGATGGATCATGGTCGCGGGGATGGTCTCATCCTGCTCCGCACCACAAGCCCCCTTCGATGAGGCCGCAGCCATCGCCCGAGGGGGGGAGATCGCCAAGTTCACCTTCCAGCAGCTCTCCACACGCCTGCAGGGGGCCATGGCCGAGGAAGGGCCGGTGGGTGCGCTACGGTATTGCGCGGTGGCCGCCCTGCCCTTGGTGGATTCGCTTTCCGCGGTACACGGCGTGCGCATCAAGCGGACGAGCGATCGCATCCGCGCGCCATGGGACATGCCCGACGCCGATGAGCAACGCCAGCTGAACGAGGTGTTGGCCAAGCTGGCCCAAGGGGTGAAGCCGATGGACCTCCCGGCGCAAGCGCTGGTGCTCGGCGACAGCATCGCCTATTATCAACCCATCCTGATCAGCATGCCCACCTGCCTGAAGTGCCACGGCACGCCCGGGCTGGAGGTGGATGAAGCCACCATGGCGCTGCTGGCGGAGCGGTACCCTGGGGATGCCGCCACGGGCTATGCGGTCGGCGATCTCCGCGGGTTGTGGAGCATCCGGTGGAAGCGGTAATGGCGATCGTCACGCCCTTCCCTCCTTGATCTCGTCCACCACCGCCGGGTCAAGCAGCGTAGAAGTATCGTTCGCTGGTTCGGATCTGTGATCCGGACCACAAACCTCCGTCGTGTCTGCTGTAGGCGACCCTGCGCCCCCTAATCGGTAGGCGGTGCCGCGCCTCACGCGAACCACACCACGCCACCGACCAGCACGATGATGAACGCCAGCGCGACCACCGCGCGGCCGTACTACTCTCACGAGAAACCCGTAATGACCCTTTGTAATTTCGAATTGGGTGTTTTTGAGCCATATGAGAGAGCATCCGGTAACGCCCCGGTAGCTCATGCTCATCACCCCAAGAATGGGCGTGAGCTGCTCAAGGTCGTGTACATGGGTGATAACCCCATACATGCGCATGGAACGGCAGCGCGGCTGGCCCAGGCATCCCCTCACACCCTTCCCTCCTTGATCTCGTCCACCACCGCCGGGTCAAGCAGCGTAGACGTATCCCCCAACGCGTTCAGTTCGTTCTCCGCCACCTTCCGCAGGATCCTGCGCATGATCTTGCCGCTGCGCGTCTTCGGCAGGCCGCTCACGAACTGGATCTTGTCGGGCTTCGCGATGCGGCCGATCATCTCCACCACCGACTCGATCACCGCGCCGGTCAGCTTGTCCATGGCGATCGGGTCGTCCTTCGGTATGGGCTGTTCCGTTACCACATAGGCGTAGATGCCCTGCCCCTTGCTGTCGTGCGGATAGCCCACCTCGGCGCTTTCCACCACGCCTTCGGCCTCGTTGATCGCGTTCTCGATCTCGGCGGTGCCGAAGCGGTGGCCGCTCACATTGATCACATCGTCCACGCGACCGATGATGCGGTAACGGCCGTCAGCATCGCGCTTCGCGCCATCGCCGGTGAAGTAGTAGCCCTTGTAGCTGCTGAAGTACGTCTGGCGGCAGCGCTCATGGTCGCCCCAGGTGGTGCGGATGATGCTGGGCCACGGGAACTTCATCGCCAGCAGGCCTTCCTGTTCGTTCTCGGCGATCTCCTGGCCCTCGGGCGTCAGCAGCACGGGTTGCACACCGGGCAGTGGCCACGCGGCGTGGCTCGGCTTCTCATCGGTCACGTTCGCCAGGGAGCTGATCATGATGCCGCCCGTCTCCGTCTGCCACCACGTGTCCACCACGGGGCAGCGGTCCTTGCCCACGTGTTGTTTGTACCAATGCCAGGCCTCCTCGTTGATCGGTTCGCCCACGCTGCCGATCACCCGCAGGCTGTCCAGCGAATAGGCCAGCACGTGGTCCAGTCCGGCGGCCATCAGGCTGCGGATCGCCGTGGGCGCGGTGTAGAAGATGTTCACGCCGTGCTTGTCGATCACCTGCCAGAAACGGCCGGCATCGGGGAAGGTGGGCACGCCCTCGAACAGCAAGGTGGTGGCGCCCGCCAGCAGCGGACCATAGATCAGGTAGCTGTGTCCGGTGATCCAGCCCACATCGGCCGTACACCAGTAGATGTCGCTCTCCTCGTACTGGAACACGTTGCGGAACGTGTAGTCCGTGTACACCATGTAGCCGCCGCAGGTATGCACCACGCCCTTCGGCTTGCCGGTGCTGCCGCTGGTGTAGAGGATGAACAGCGGATCCTCCGCATCCATCACCTCCGCCTCACAGTGCTTGTCCACGTGCTTCAACTCATCGTGCAGCCACACATCGCGGCCCTCCTTCATCGCTGGCGCCCACCCCAGGCGCTCGGTCACGATCACCTTCTGCACGCTGGGGCAGGTCTCCAGTGCCTCGTCCACCACACGCTTCACGGGGATCTGCTTGTGGCCGCGGTTCAGGCCGTCGCTCGTGAGCACCATGGTGGCCTGTGCGTCCTGTATGCGATCACTGAGGCTCTGCGCGCTGAAGCCGCAGAACACCACGCTGTGGATCGCGCCGATGCGCGCGCACGCCAGCACGGCCACCACCAGCTCGGGGATCATCGGCATGTAGATGCAGATGCGGTCGCCCTTCTTCGCGCCGTTGCGCTTCAGCACGTTCGCGTACATGCACACGCGCTCATGCAGTTCGCGGTACGTGAGGCGTAGGAAACGCTCGTGCGGGTCGTTCGGCTCCCAGATCACCGCCAGCTTGTTGCCGCGCTTCTTCAGGTGGCGGTCCAGCACGTTCTCCGTGATGTTCATTTTGCCGCCCGCGAACCACTTCACATCGGGTTTGTCGAGGTCCCACTCCAGTACCGTGTTCCACTTCTTCCGCCACTCGAACGTATCGGCCTGTGCGGCCCAGAAACCTTCGGGGTCGTTCACGCTCTTGTTGTAGGCGGCATCGTATTCCTCCTTGCTGCGCAGGCGTCGGAAAGTGGAGTTCTTGGTCGGTTCGGGATCCATGGTAGGGGTGTTCGTTGGTAGTTCACCACAGAGGCACAGCGGGCACAGAGGGTGATGGGGGAGTATATCAGCGTGGCCGTTGGCCCGTTCAACATTTTCCGTTCAACATTCGATCTTCATCATTTCCACGGGGGCGTGCCCCACACCAGCGCACCATGCCGCGCGCGGGTCGCGTGCTCCGCTGTAGCTGCCTCGGCGCAGCGGGTGTCGCTGCGGCTCCGGTGTCTGCTCCTTCGTCGCAGCCTCCTCGCACGCGCGCCACCAACGCTTCGCCATCGGCAGGCTGCCGCTCCGCCCGCTCACGCGGTGTACACGGGGCGATCCGGTGCGTACGGCCTGCATCGTATTCACGGTGTCCACCGGTACCATGCACCGTTCCGGGTCGACCCAGTGGGTCGATGCGACGGGTGCCCTGTACCGATGTTCCCATTTTCTGATCATCTGATCCTCAAATTGTCTGATCGGGCTCTCACCCCTCGAACGCCTTGCCGATCCTCCGGTGCAACAGGGCCTCGTGGATCGTGCTAAGGCTGTTGGGGTCTTCGATGGTGCTGGGAATGCCGTAAGGTACGCCATCGGCTATTTGGACCATGGTCTTTCGCAGCACCTTTCCGCTGCGGGTCTTGGGCAGCCGCGGTACCACCAGTACTTCCTTGAACACGGCCACCGCGCCGATCTTGTCGCGGATCAGCTGCGTGAGTTCCTGTTCCAACCTCGATCCGCTGATGTTGGTCCGGTCCTTCAGCACGGCGAAGGCCACGGGCCGCTGTCCGCGGAGGTCGTCGGCGATCCCGATCACGGCGCACTCGGCCTGTTCGCGCCAGAATCCTTCGGGGCGCGCACGCTTCGCGCGTGCTCGTGGGCCAAGGTGCGGTCCGGCCTTCCAGTGGCGTGGGGTGGGTCCATGCGGGGGGTGCTTCCCATCCTTTTCATGGTGGTGCGGTGCTACGGATGTACGGCAAGGGTACTGCGGTTCGGTAACGAACACCAGCACGATCGTCGCAACTTCGGCGCAGGTCGGGTGCGCGGCTCCGTGCCGAACACGGTGTGCTTGGGAGGTAGCGCTGTATCGCCTCAGCCGCCCGGGGCCATGCGTTTGAACTCCTGCGGGGTGATCCCTTCCATCTTCTTGAACTGCCGGGTGAAGTAGTTGGGGTCGTTGAAGCCGCTGGCGAAGCATACTTCCTTCACAGGGACATCGGGCTCTGCCAGGAGTTGTTTGGCATAGCGCATGCGCTCGTGGAGCACGAGCTGGTTGGGGCCCATGCCGAATTGTTCGGTGAATGCGCGGTAAAAGGCGCTGCGGCTCATGCCGGCCAGTTGGTAGAGCCTTTCCACCGGGATGGGTTCCGTGAGGTTCCGTCGGATGTACTCCACCACGGCCTTGAAGTGCAGGTTCCAAGGGGCCTCGGCGCCTTGCTCCAGCAGTTCGGCCCGGTTCTGCAAACGCACCAGGGAGAGCACGATCTCTTTCAGGATCAGGTCGGAGAGGATGTCCTTCAAGGGGTCGGTGCCGCTCAGCACGCGGATCATGCGGTCGCTCAACCGAGCCAGCTCCTCATCGTTCTGGAGCAGGGGGCGGGTGGGGTCGATCCGCCACGGACGGCCATCCACCAGTGGCTGTCGTTCGTTCAGGTAGTCCAGCTGCTTGTCGAAGTGCTCCTGCTCGATCACCAAGGCGGTGCACTGGGTGGGTTTCCACGGCGAAGCCTCGGGGAAATCGATGTCCATGGCCCCGGTCGAAGGCACCAACATGGTCTGTCCCGGCACGTATTCCAGGGCTGCCTTTTCGCCGACCTCGTGCAGCACCTTCTTGCCCCGTACCATACTGGTGATGGTGAACCCGCCGAAGGTGAGGTGTACGCCGCTGGTGGCCTTGCGGGTCTCGTACACGTTGAGTTCGCATCGGTCCAGGCTGTACGCGGTACGATGTTCGATCGCCGTATGGATACGATCCTCCGGGGTGAGGCCGATCAGGTTGAGCCGTGCGCCGTTCATGATGCGGAAGGAGTACCAAGGTAATACGGAGAGGAGGGGTGGGGCACCTGTTCCGGGTCTTGGGACGGGAGTGCTATCCCGTGGGACGGGAATGCGGGCCCTTGACCTGTGGAGGGCGCCACCTTAGCCCCGACAACAACAACAGAACGACCATGGCAACCAGACGAAGAACATGCTGGTGAGCTATTACATGAACAAACTCAGCTTTTTCTGATCCGAACGGGAGGGGGGCAAGGGTTCGGGGTGTCCTCGGCCCTTCGCCCCCCCCACCCACGGGTCCGGCGCACCGGTCACATGCTCGAGTCCATCACCCTGATCGATCCCACGGCGTTCATCATGGACATCCCATCCACGACTGTGCCGCGGGTCATGGCCACGTTCGAGGCCATCGAGCTCCTGGAGATCATCAGGCGGGCACATGGCCCGTTGGTGATCCACCAAAGCGGCGGGTGTTGCGATGGGTCGCAGCCCATGAGTTTCCTCAAGGAGGAGTTCAGGCTGGGTGGGCAGGATGTGCGTGTGGGCACGATCGATGGCACGGAATATTGGATGCACGGAGAGCAGTTCGCGTACTGGAAGCACTGCCAATTAACGCTGGACGTGGTGGTTGGGCGTGGCAGTAGCTTCAGTTTGGAGATCCCGTACGGCAAGCGGTTCATCATCCGTTCGCGCATCTTCACCGATGCCGAACTGGAGCGGTTGGAACCCGTTGTACAGGGTGGGTGAAGGAAGACCTCTCTCCGAACATGGCGCCGGTCCGTGAGGGTCGGCGTCGTGCTTTTGGGCCGTTCCGCCGATCACCGGGCCATTCTACCATTTCGCATCAAGACGTGGGCTGGTGAATGCCGAGCGGATCGGCTGGTGTCGGATGTTCAAATGGCATATTACCGAGCCGGTGATGAAGGTCCGGCCGAGCTCAGCGATCTGGACCACTGGGGTGATAGCGTGAAAGGGTGCGAGGCATTTCACCTTCTCACGCTTTTCAC
>CAUJED010000077.1:0-6669 GCA_963169535.1 Bacteroidota bacterium
CAAATGGAGGCTTCGCGTACGGTGGAATTCCAGGGTTTGATGAACCCCAATTGGGTCATTTAGAGATGAGTGGGAACGCATTCGCACTCCGACGTTACCGGCACATGTTCGGGACGATCATCTGGAGAATGCGCCTTTTCATAGCCTATAACCGCCTGATACTGAGGCGTGACAAAGAATGAGGTGTGGATGGTTTGGAGTCCCGCCTTCGGTACAAGGAACGGGAGTGGCAGCCGCCACTCCCGTTCTGCTTTTCCACCCCTCGCCTCTTCTCCCTGCTTCGCCGGCACGGCCCCTTGGAAAGATCCCTGGCACACTGCTGACTCCGCAATACCGGTGGCACACTCACGAACGGAAGTGGTGTGCTGTTGTGTTCTCGTAGGTCCGCAAGGAAGACCTGTTGTGTGGCGGTGCCCATGGAACAGGCCTCTCGGTATTGGGGGAACGGGAATGAGCAAGCCGATCGGCTGGCCTTGAATATCCCCCTGGTGTAGCGAACCCACCAGAAGCACGAAGCCCCCATCCACGGGAGTGGACAGGGGCGACGTGACTCTTCAGATTGACCTTTGAACTACTTGGACAGGGGGTTGAACGGGAGCTGCGTTACGAAGGTTTCGATCCTGGTGCACATTTTCTTTCGCGGCCGTCCAATGGCTGGTCGGTCTTCCCCAGTGGGCCGCTCAGTTCACGTCCGGCAGGAAGCTGTGTTTCTCTCCAAAGAATAACATCTGCTTCACGAAATCCTCCGGATAGTCGAGTTTCACATCGGTGACCCTCCCCTCCGCGTCGTACACCGGGGTCATCTCGGGTTGGATGAATCCAGCGTACGGTGCGGTCTTGATCTTCGCCGAGCGGTCGAGCACTTCGCGATGGATGGCGGGATCCACCTTCACGCCGTAGTTCTCCACCAAGGCCTTACCGGCCGCCGCGTCGCCCTGGCTCTTGATGCGCTGCACCTCGCGCAGCAGCTTGCCGAACAGATCGCGCAGCTTGTCATAGTCGCGGATATCGTAGTAGGTGTATCCGTCGCGGACCACCTTCACGATCACGCTATCGGCCTTGCCTTGCTCGTAGGCCCAGGCGCTCACCCATTGGCGATTGCGCATGTGCGCTTCTTCGAGGTTGCGACCTTCCTTGAGACGACGGAGCTGCACCAGCAGTCCGTTGCGGATGTAGCCGTCGTACTCGGCCTTGCCCACTTCCAGGCTGGGCATCACCCCCAACTCCACCATCTTGGGGTCCATCATGTAGTAGAGCGCCACCAGGTCGGCACGGCCCTCTTCCAAGGTACTGGCGTAGCTCTTCAACGTGGCATCGGGGCCGGCAACGCCAGGCTCCAGCTGGCCGCTGGCGTGGCCCACCACTTCGTGCAGCGCGGTGTGCAGGTTGCCGCCCAGGGCACCGTACTTCTTGGCCCGCTCGATCTCCTCGGCATCGTGGCAGAACACCTCCAGGGTGCTGCTGCCCGCGCTTTGGTCGTAGGCGTCGCTGATGTTACCCAGGCTCACGCTCTTGCTGCCATGCGCGGCACGGATCCAGTCGGCATTGGGCAGGTTCACCCCGATGGGGGTGCTGGGCGCGGCATCGCCAGCCTCGCCCACGGTGTTGATGAACCGGTAGCTGATGCCCACCACGTTCTTCTTCTTGTGCTCGGGCATCAAGGGCGAGTTGTCCTCGAACCATTGGGCGTTGTCCATGATCACGCTCATGTTCTTGGTGGCCACGGGATCGTTCACCTCGATGATGCTTTCGTAGCTGCCGCGCTTGCCGAGGGGGTCGTTGTACACCTCCACGAAGCCGAGGATGAAGTCCACCGAACTGCGGGTATCCTTGACCCAGGCGATGTTGAAGTCGTCCCAGGTCTTGAGGTCGCCGGTGCGGTAGTACTGGATGAGCAGTTCGAGAGCGGCCTTCTGCTCCGGCGTCTCCGCCACGGCAACGGCTTTCTCCAGCCACTTCACGCTCTCTTCGAGCGCGGCGCCATACAGTCCACCCACCTTGTACACCTGTTCCACCAACTTCCCATCGCTGCCGCGCACCAACTTGCTGTTAAGGCCGTGGCTCAAGGGTTGGGTCTCCCCTTTTCCGGTCTTGTCCGCGTAGAAGGCGTCCACCTCCTTTTCGTTGATGTCGTCGCCGTAGAAGTTCACGGCACTGGCCAGGACCAGGTCCTTATCGGCATCGAGGCTCACCTTCTTGGCGTCCACCGAGGGATCGAAGATGGCCGTTAGGACCTCATCGGGCAGGGAGGCGCCACTGGCCTTGAGGAGTTCTTGGAAATAGGGTTGTCCGAAGGCCGGTACGTGCTTGTCGTTGCTGTAGTGGTGGTGGATGCCGTTGCTGAAGAACACCTGCTTGGCATAGACCATGAACGCGTCCCAGTCCGCTCCGCTGCGTTCGCCCTTGTACGCTTTGATGATCCGTTCCAACGCCCGGCGGATCTTCAGGTTGTGGCGGTAATTCTGATCCCAAAGGATGTCCCGACCGGCCAAGCCTGCCATGTTGAGGTAGTAGCAGAGCTCCTTCTGTTTGGCGGTGAGCTGGTCCCAACCCGGCACTTGATACCGAAGGATCCGCACATCGGCGAACTGATCGGTCTCCCAGCGGAAGTCCGAGGTGGCTGCGGTGGTATCCGCCTGGGTTGGATCGTGTTTTTCCGCACCTCCGCCACAGGCGACGAGAAATGGCGCGGCCAAGAACGGTACGAGGGTTCTGCGCATTCAGCAATCGTTGAGGATGATCCGCCGAATATAACTCCGTCTTTCGGACCCCATGGTCCGATTCTTGTGCAATACGGCATGGACCGTAGGCCACGCTCACGCGCCGGATCGTCTTGATCAGCGCACCTTTGCCGCTGCGGTCTGCAGGTGCATGTTGGCCTTGGCCTCCTCCACGATCCGTTTCATCCGGTGGTAGGCGGTGAGCTGCTTGTTGTAGCGCTTCAGGTCGGCCGGGTCCAATTGGTCCACGTGCAGCAGGTCCATCTTGTCGGCCAGGTCGTGCAGCTTCACGCGTATGGCGAGGTTATCCTGCACCACCCGATCGATGTACTGTTCGTAGGTCTCGGGTTCCACGCGGCTGATGTGGAGCAAGGCCTTGAGCACCCGTGGCGGGAAGCCCTTCTTCGCCAGATCGTCCACGGTGAGCTCCGAGCGTTCCAACACGTCGTGCAAGGCACCGAGGAGCTGTTCCTCCAGGTCCTGTCCACGCATCATCACCCGCATCACGTGCAGGATGTACGGCTTGCCGAAACGATCCACCTGCCCGCGATGCACCTTGGCCGCCAAGCGGATGGCGGTCTCCAACAGATGTACGTGCTCCATGCTCAACGCTTCAGTTCGATGCGCAGATCCAGCACCTTCTCATCCTTGCCGATGACGCTGAAGTCCGTATCGAGCTTCACTGTGCGCGGATCGGGACTCTCTTTCGCCATGCCCTCCGCCACTTCCGTATTGGCGATGGGTTCTTGGAAGGTGAACCGATACTTGTACTTCATGCTGGAGAGGAGCTCGGTCATGTCCGTGGTGTCGGACGGGTCTTCGTTCCCCATACCCAACCCGATGTCGCGCGCATGGCCATTGCTCCGGCGCACGAGAGTGTTGCCTTCCCACTGGAAGAAGGTGTGCTGGGTGTCCGTGCTGTCCTCCATGAGCACGTTGAGCGCAGCGTTCAACGCGTTCAGGTCGGCAAAGGCGAAGGAGACCCGTTGCACATACTTGTCCTTGTTGTTCAACTTCACCTTCTTGATCCCCGGAACGTTCTTCAACGCACTGACCTGTTCCTTCATGTCCAGTTGGTTCAACCCCGCGTCCTTGTCCTCCTTCCCCTTCCCATCGCCCATGTCCTCGAAGGCTTTGAGCATCTCGCCGATCTGGCTCATATCCACCACATACTCCATGGTGCCGCTACCGTTCTTCTTGAACGTGTAGTTCTCCTCGATGGTGATGCAGCCCGTGAAGGCGATGAGTAGCAGGAAGAGGCCGATCAGTCGTGTGCGGTTCATGGGCGAAGGATGATGCTGGCGAAGGTAGGTGGTGGCGCTGAAAAGCCTGTGCCGACGTTCTGGCTATCGGATCCTGGCCATCAACCCACCGGGAGGAACGCTTCGCGATCCATCGTGCTGTTCGGATATCCGTGGGATTCCATCATAGCACTACTCCTACCGTTCGTACATCCAATACCATCCGATCCGCTTGCTCCTTTTCCCCATGCTTTCTCCGAGAGATCAATACCGTAGGCTCCGCTATGCAAGCGGCCCGTCGTACCGGTCTGTGAAAGAATAGCCGCACACCTTCGGCTGTGATCGAATGTCCAAATGGGATATCAGCGGCCCGATACGAGCGAACCCCGCCTTTGGCGGGGTTCGCTCGATGAAAAGGATCCGATCGTTCAGCGCATCAAGGGTACGCGCACGGTACGGCTGTTGCCATCGTTGCCGATGCGAACGAACCACACGCCGCTGCTCAGGCCATCGGCTGGCAGGCTCACGCGACCAGGGGTGGCAACGAAGGTGCGGGTGACATGGAGGCGTCCCGTGGCGTCGAGCACTTCAACCACCAAGGGGCGGCCATTGTCGAGGTCGTGCGCCACCACGAAGCGGTCGTTGGCGTACCATGCGCTGATGCCTTGCACCGACGCGGAGGTGCCCGTCCCGGTGGAGGCTTCCACGAGGATCTGTGCGGTCCAGGTATCGGTGCAGTCGCCATCGTCCACCGTAAGGGTGATGGTGTAGGTGCCGGGGATGGCCCAGCTATGCTCGGGCGCGTGGTCGTTGCTCACCTGGCCATCGCCGAAGTCCCAGGTCTGTGCATCGGCGTTGGTGCTGTTGTTGGTGAAGGAGACCAGGTCGTTCACCAGGATGGTCGTTGCCGACGCTTCGGCCATGGCCACGGGGCCTGGGCCCGCTGCGATGATGAACTCCGGTGTGGCCACGGTGCATCCGCGATCATCCACGATGGCCACGGTGTACGTGCCGGGGGCCGCCACGAGGTCCTCCTCGGTACTGCCCTCGCTCCAGGTGAAGGTGTATGGGGCGGTACCGCCCAACACGGTGAGGTCGATCAGGCCATCGGCGGTGTTGGCACAGGAGGCGGCCGTTCCCTGCATGCTCACTTCCAAAGCGGCGGGCTCTTCGATGGTGAAGGTCGTGAACAGGTCACCGCAACCGGCATCGCTGCTCACCGTAACCCCATAGGTGCCTGCTGCCAGGCCGGTGTGCACGGCCACGCCATCCTCGATGGTCTGTTGGAGGGTCACCGTGCCGTTGGCGTCGGTCCAAGTGATGTCGATGGGGTGCTGGCCCACATGCACCACGGTACCACGGCCATCGGCCAGGCCGTGGCAGGAAGTCCGTTCGGCATAGAGCGGCACGCGGGTGCTCGCCCGCAGCATGAAGCGGGGCTCGTTGCCGGCGTTGGCTTCGGTGGTGAAGCTGTACGCAGCACCTTCCACCAGCGGGGTGATGGTGCCCGTGAGCAGGTCTTCCAGGGTGAGGCAGGTGAGGCCGATGTTCGCCATGTCGGTGGCGGTCACGGTGTACGTTCCACTGACGCTCACATCCACCTTCACGGGGATCTCCAAGGCCGCAGCGTTGGCGCCAGCGGCGTTGATCGCAAAGAGCCTATCGCCCACGAGGGTGGCGATCTGCGGTGCATCGGGGTGCGCGAAGGTCATCTTCGGCACATCGTCGCCATCCACCCCGGCCGTACCGTTGCCGAAGGAGACCAACGCCTCGTCGGAGAAGGTGTTGATGACGCTGGTGAGTTTGAGGCGCACCCCTTGGAACAGGTTCACCTGCGAACCTCCGAAGAATCCGCCCTGGCGATCGTTGACCTTATCGCTCTCCTCGAAGGCGATGGAGGCACCGCTGCCGGTGGCCTGCACCAGGAATGCCTGGCTGCTCTGGATGGTATCGGTGCCATTCAGGGTGCTCTGTTGGGAGCCCGCATCCCATACGGCCACGTTGCCTGCGGCCGGGTTGAAGATGTACACGTAGTCCTCCACGTTGGTACGTACCAGGCTGCTGAAGAGCACCGGGCTGGGCAGCGGATTGCTCACCGCGTTCCAACCATCCACGCTCAGGCTGTTGTTGGTGTAGTCCAGGTTGCGCGTGATCGGGCTGGCGGCGATGTGCGGCGCACCGGTCACATCGATGGTGAATGCCGTGGTGTTGGTGAGGCCGGTGCCACACCATGCCGCGAAGCCCTGTCCGGCAACGAGGGCTTGTGCCGTACCCGACACGCCCACCCAGCCGGTATCGATGTGGTTGTAGGTGCGTGTTTCGTCGTACCAGCGGATGCTGGGCCAAAGGATGCCGCTACCCACCGGGTTGCTGAAGCCGGGGCTGTGCGAGCCGGGGAATCCGGCGGTGTAGAAGTCGTCCTTCCAATCGTTGATGGTCTGGCCGGCCACCGGGCTGCCCAGGAAACGCCAGTTGGTGGCGCCTGCGGGGATGTATCGCTGCACGGTCATGTCGCCGGTGTAGCTGGCGCCGCCCGCCACAGGGCCAAGGCGGCCGGTACCGGCGCTGGTGCTGGAAAGTGTCACCGCGCCGAGGCTGGCATCGAACTCGCCATCCATCAACAGCAGGGTGCCACGGATGCCGATGGCCGCATCGGTGAGCACGCCATCGGCGCTGTTGGCCGTCAGGTCGAAGAGGTCCAGCGGGCT
>CAUJED010000078.1:0-27329 GCA_963169535.1 Bacteroidota bacterium
GTACACATGCGCCTCCAGCCCGCGGCTGGTCCAGAAGCTTGGCCACACGGTATTGAACACGCTGAAGAGGTAGGCCACGCCGGTGCTGAGCGCCACGAGCGTGTCCATGTTGGCGCTGCGGTGCTTCGCCTGTTTCCACGCGTTGACGAAGAACTGCCGGCCGAAGACGAGCACCACGGGCGTGGCCAGCAGCCATTGCACCCACGGCGACCACGGCGCGTGCATGAAGCCCATGCCCACCACCATCACCGGGATGCTCAGGGCGATGGAGGCCCAGAGGCGCCGCTTCAGCGCGGCCATGCGTTCGCGGGCGATCCGCTCCAGGTCGGCGGCGGCATCGGCCTCGCTGGCGATCACCAGGTCGTAGCCGATGCTTTGGATGGCGGCGCGCATCCGCAGTTCGTCGGTGACGCCCGGCACGTACTCCACGAGCACGCTGTTGGTGGCGAGGTTCACCGCGGCGCGGAGCACGCCCGGCGTGGCCTGCAGCATGCTCTCCACGCTGGCCACGCAGCTGGCGCAGGTCATGCCGGTGACGGGGAAGGTGCGTTTGAGCACGGGCACCTCGTAGCCGTTGTCGCGGATGGCCTTCACCGCGTTGCGCACGGCGTCCACGGGCCGTTCGCTCACCAGCACGGCCTGGCGGTTGTTCAGCTCCACGTGGTATGCCTGCACATCGGGCACGCCGCCCACGGCCTTGTCCACGATCAGCGCGCAATGCTCGCTGTCCATGTTCTCCACGGGCAGGAGTATGGTGGTGGTGTTGGCCATGGGTTCAGGCGTTGGCGGGGATCAGCGCGTAGCCGGACGGCTTGAGGGCGGCGGCCAGCTCCTCGCGGGTGATGCTACCGCGCTCCACCTCCACTTCGGCGGAGTGTCCGGCCACGTCCACCTGCACATGCAGCACACCGGGCAGCCGGCCCAGGATGGTGCGCACGCTGTTGGCACAGCCGCCGCAGGTGATGCCGGTGGTGGTGAAGCGGAACCGCTCGGTGGCGGGAAGTGTGGCTTGGGTGTTCATGGTAGTGCGATCGAACGGCACAAAGGTCCGGAGGCCCCGGGGGCGGGTCGTTACATCGCGATGGGGAAGGTTTGTATCGATGCTAGATCCTCCGCTCGAAAGGCACACCTTCAGGCCAGCCAATTCCGTAGGCGCTGGCGGATCTCTGCCAACGTCGATCCAGAGACCTCACCGATGCTGCCCTGGATCACCTTGTCGGGTAGAGTGGCCAACTAGGCGATCCGGATCAGGCTCGGGAAATTCAAGCCCATTCGACGGATGTCCGGATGCTTTGCATCCACGAGCACGTCAAGCCCTTCCTCCCGCCGGTGCAACTGCGTGCTCACAGCGCAGACCAGCAGATCGTTGAATGGGGGAACCACCGCTATGACCACAGCAGGGCGCAACTTCCGTTGTCCATCCTGCTGCACGAACGACCAGCGCACCACGTCACCGGCCTTCATTCACCGTAGTTGGGGTTCGGTTCCTTCAGGATCAGCCCGCTGATGTCGGGCTCGTCATCGCCATAAGCCGACTCGCCGAACTGCGCAGCGGCGGCCAACAGTTCCTCTCCGCGTTGATCGATCGCCTCGGATCCTTTTGTGCGCAGAAGCTCCAACAGCCGCATCATCTTGACGAGCAAAGGGCCATCGTTGGTATTCACCAATTCCCTGACCAGTTGGAGCTTGAGCACCTGGATGTCCATGGTCTATCAAAGATAGGGATCGGCTGATCGCGCCTCACACTTTCTTACTTCGTTCTTTCTGGCTTGACCCTTCTGCTACCGGTACTTGAACCACGCCCCGTGGAAGGGGTTGTAGGGTGCGTACACCGGTTTGCCGCTGTCGGGACGATGGGCGATCACATAGACCAGCTCGCGGTCGAGCAGGGCCTGTAAGGCATGCACCAGCGCGGCGGAGGAAGAGAGGCCGTGCTTGCGGATGAACGCACCGCCGGTGGGGGTGTCCACTTCGCCCTCGCGGGAGATGGCGGCGAAGAGCTCCCACTGGCCCTTGGTGAGCGCACTGCGCAGGGTGGCCATGATCGCGTCCTGCTCGCGGATGATCGAGCGCATCACCTCCACGATGGTCGGTCGCTCCAGCGCGCGTGCATCGCCGAAGAGCCGGTTGAAGAGCACCTGCACGTAATAGGTGTGGCCGTTGCACCAGTCGTAGCAGAACAGCGCATCGTCCTTCCGCAGCGTTCGCTTGTGTCGCTTCATCAGTTTGCAGGCGAAGTCGGCGTACACCTCGCGGCCGATGCGCTGCAGCTCCACCTGGTCGGCGCTGCCATAGAAGGGTTTCGCGGCGTTGTTGAAGAGGTCCTGCAGGATGTGGCGCTGGCTGCCGGAGAAGATGCAGTGCACGTTGGGACTGCGTTGCAGCTCGGTGCGGAGCACGGCGTCCATGCGCACCTCGGGAAAGTTAGCGACCTGCTGGAACTCGTCGATGGCGAGGAAGATGGTGCGCTTCTGTTCGCGCAGGATCCGGAAGATCTCCCGGGTGGTGGCCTCCTCCTTGTTGGTACGGCCACGTTCGAGGGCGATGCTGGGCTGGCCGCTCAGCTCATCGAACTGCACCACGGGGCGCAGGGCCGAGAACCAGGCCATGGCGTTCTTCAGGAAGAGCTTCGGGGTGGGGTTCAGCGCCTCGTGCACGGCGTTCAACAGGACCACGTTGAAGGCGTGCGCGTCGTCGGCCGCATAGATGTCGGCGAAGACCGTGCGGGTACCGCGCTGCTTCGCGAGGTGGTCGAAGACATGCCGGATGAGCCCCGTCTTGCCGTAGCGCCGCGGGCTGAAGAGCATCACGTGCCGACCGTTGCGCAGGGCACTGGCGATCGCGGCGGTCTCGGCTTCCCGGTCGCAGAAGAGCTCCGGCGAGGCGTAGACGTTCACCACGAAGGGGTTGTCGATCATCATGGATCAAAAGTAAGACATATTGACTAAATAATATTTACTAATCGTATTCGACTAAGTGATGGGCCCGCCCTCACCCCACCTTGTCCAGCTCCTTCCTCCCCAGGCCCATCTTCTTGAAGTCCGACGGCGTCATGCCGGTGAGCTTCCCTCATGCCAGTGCCGTCCCCGGTCGGGCTCATGGAAGCCTATCACCCGAACGGGCATTGTGAGGCCCCCTGGGTCGAAGCGGTGCTTGCACAAGGCCGTCGCCCGGGAACTGGCGCGGGAGCCCATGGCACGCCACGATCAACTTTGTTCACATTCCATGCCTTCTCCGATGTGAATGAGAAACCATAATCCTACGGTCATGTGCAGAACCCTACTCCCCGTCCTATTGGCGATGCTGTCCATCACAACCTGGACTCCAGCGATCGCACAAACCCCCACCTTCGGCTGGGCCAGATCCCTGGGCAGGATATCTTCCATCGTTGAGGTAGCCGAAGCCCCGGACGGCCGCATGGTCGTCATGGGCATGTTCACCGGTACACGTGACCTGGACCTGGGTCCCGGTGTGATGGAGATCGTTGGTGGAGGCGGGAACTCCACATTCATCGCCACCACGCAGGCCGACGGCACCTTGGAGTGGGCCGTAGCACTGACCAGCACGAGCGGCATCAACGGATCAAACGTTGCTGTGGCTCCGGATGGTTCCATCATTCTCACCGGTTCTTTCCGCGGTACGGCGGACCTGGATGCTTCTCCCACTTCGGAGACCCCGGTCACCTCGAGCAACGGGAACAGTGACTGGGACGTGTTCATGACGAAGTACTCCTCCGACGGCGACTTCGTGTGGGGATTCAGCCAAGGCAGCGCCTATGATGACCTCGCCACCAGGATCGCGGTGGATGGATCGGGCAACATCTTCCATTGCCAGCGAGCTAGAGGAAGCTTTGACATGGACCCCGGCCCGGCCACCGTCACCTTCGAAGCCGGCACTAACGCCACCGGTGTTATGAGCAAATATGCGGCAGACGGCACTTTCCAGTGGTACCAGGTGATCGGCCCGAATGCCAACACCATGCGCGTGCTGGCCAACGGCAATATCATCATCGGATTCCCTTTCGGCGGCCAACGGACCATCGGCACGGCACCGAACACCATCACGCTGGGCGATGAAACGGTGTCGAGCGCATACGGCATCGTCCGCCTCAACGCACAAGGTGTTCCGCAACAAGGGGTCTACGTTCCCGGGATCCAGAGCGTTTTCGCTGCCATCGGAGCCGATGGAGCCGTGACCATGGCAGGCGCGATCACGGACGAATCCGACCTGGACCCCGGACCAGGGACCAACATCCATACGCCGAACGGTGTCTACGACCCGTTCGCCCTACGTGTGAACGCGGAAATGGAAGGTGATTGGGGCGTGTCCTGGGGCGACGACTCCTCCGATGACATCGAGTCAATGGACATCGACGGGTACGGCAACGTTTACATCGTGGCGAAGCTCTACGGTCCATATGATGTCGACCCCGGACCCGATGAGTATCTCTTGGACAACGTAAGCAGTACCAATTGCTACCTGCTGATGCTGAACGCCGAGGATGGAACGATGGGATTCGCCACGCGCCTCATGGAAAGTGAGACAGGCTTCCTGAACGCGTACGGGATCCGTCTTGCCGCTGATGGCACCATCATCACCTACGGTGCCTTCCGCGCCACGGCACCCGTGGATCCATGGACCGACTCCTTCTCCTTGACGGTCCAGACCGTACAGACCGAAGAGATCTATATCTGTGCGTTCGATCAGGCGATCGGCCTTGGAACGCAGGAGGCGCCTGGAACGACCGTTCCAACACTTTTTCCGGTACCCTGCACCGACCGCCTGACCGTGACCGGGCACGAACAGGCCTTGCCGTACCGCATGATCGACATGACCGGTCGCGCGATGCTCGAAGGCCGCCTCTCAACGGGGCCATCAACATTGGACGTGTCCTCGCTTCCGCCTGGAGTGTACCTGCTTCAGTTGCATGATGCGCAACAAGCGACCGTACATCCTTTCATGAAACAATAGCGCATTCATCGCATCCGCGAGCCTGGGGCTCCCGGCATTCAACTCGTGCATGGCATGCCCGTGATGAGCGTAAGCTCACCCCACCTTGTCCAGCTCCTTGCGCCCCTGGCCCATCTGCTTGAACGCAGAGGGCGTTAGGCCGGTGAGCTTCTTGAACTGGGTGCTCAGGTGGGCCACGCTGCTGAAGCCGGTGCGGTGGGCGATCTCGCTGAGGTTGAGCTCGCCATACTTGATCAGCTCCTTCACGCGCTCCAGCCGCTGCAGCAGGAAGTAGTGCTCGATGGTGATGCCCTCCACTTGCGAGAACAGCGCGCTGAGGGTGGAGTAGTCCTTGTGCAGTGCCCCAGCGATGTGCTCGGCCAGCTTCACCCGCCCGTCGGTTTCGCCGCTGTGGTGCACCAGTTTCACGATCACGGCCTTGATGCGGGCGATCAGTACGGCGTCGCGGTCGTCCACGAGCTCGAAGCCCTCGGCGCGCAAGGCGCTGTTCAGCTTGTGCAGGTCGTCCAGCGTGGGTTGGCCGCCGAGTTCCACCTCGCCCAGTTCCACATGCCGCACGGTGAGGCCCTGGGCGGTGATCACCCGCCATACCGCCGCCTTGCAGCGGTCGCAGACCATGTTGCGGATGGTGAGCAGCATGGTACGAAGGTAGTGCAGTGGTGAAGGGACCTCTCCATTCCCGCCCGCGCCCGGATGAATGCGCGGTTCACTTCTTCCGGTAGTCGGCCGGGACCAGCTCGCCGCTTTCCGTGCGGATATAGGTCTCCGCGCCGGGCACGATGTCCGTGTTCTGGGCCGAGACGCACAGCCAGCCCGCCTCGCTCTTGCGCACCACGAAGCTGAAGACCGTTTGGCGCGTGCCGCCTTGGCCGCCATGGGCCGTTTGACCGCTGAGGCGCATGCGCACATGCACCACGGCCGCATTCTCCGCCAGTTGCCGCACCTTCACCCGCCCCATCTTCAAGGTGGAGTCCTTGAAGATCACCTTCAGGCCGTAGTCATGCGCCGCGAAGATGTCCGCGCGGTTCTCCCACCACAGGCCCACCACGTTCACGAAATCGGCATCCTCCTCGAAGAGCGCGGCCATGAGGTCGGCACGCCGGGCGTTCCAGTGCTCCACGAAAAGCCGGGGCACATCCTCGGGGCGTTCAGCGGTGTTCATGTTGATCCCCGCGTAGCTCATGGGCACCGGGTCGAGTGCAAAGATCATGCGGCTTCGGTGGCCTGCAAGTGCGCGGGGAGACATGCTCTGTGCCGGGACCCGCAGGTCCAACGGACATGTGCAAGGCGATGGATCCGGCCGAACAGCGCCGCCGTACCGAAGAGCACGGCGCCACCGCCTACCTTTCGGGCCATGATCCACACCGGCCGTATCCAGGAGCTCCGCATCCTGCGCCGTTCCCACGACCTGTTGATCCTCGGCGACGAGGACGAGGTGGAGTTGAAGCTCCACGCCTCCGCGGATCCCACGGGCCGGGCCGAGACCTTGCGGGTGTTCGTATACACGGACCGCGACGGGCGCCAGGTGGCCACCACGCGCATGCCCAAGGCTGAGGTGGGGGCCTTCGCGACCATGCGGGTGCATGCCCTTCGCCCCACCGGAGCACTGATGGACTGGGGGTTGGAACCGTGGTTGTTGGTGCCGCGAGAGGAGCAGGAACGCCCCCTGGAAGAAGGGCGATCGTACGTGGTGCGCGTGTACCTCGATGAAAGCACGGGAGAGATCCGTGGCAGCACCCGTGCGAAGTCGTTCCTCGACAACGAACGGCTCACCGTAAGCGCCGAAGACGAGGTGGAGTTGCTGGTGTTCGGCCGGAGTGAGCTGGGCTACGCGGTGATCGTGAACGGCATCCATCACGGCATGCTCCATACGAGCGATGTGTTCAAACCGGTATCCGTGGGCGACCGCCTGGTCGGCTACGTGAAACTGGTACGCGACGACCATAAGCTGGACGTCGTGCTGCAACCCATCGGTTATCGGCGCTACATCGATGCGCATACCGCGCTCGTGGCCAAGCGGATCCAGGCCAAAGGCGGCTACCTGGCTTTGACCGACAAGAGTTCGGCCGAAGCGATCCATGACGAGTTCGGCATCAGCAAACGGCAGTTCAAACAGGCGGTAGGCGCGCTGTACAAAGAGCGGCTCATCCGGATCGAGGATACCGGCATCCGGTGGATCGGCTGAGCGCCGATCAGGCCTTGCGCACGTAGATGCTCTTCAGACCCATGGCCCCGAAACCATCGATCCGGCAATCGATGTCGTGATCGCCCTCCACCAGACGGATCCCCCTCACCTTGGTACCGGCCTTCACGGGTTTGGGCATGCCCTTCACCGGCAGGTCCTTGATCACCACCACATCATCTCCATCCTTGAGCACGTTGCCGTTGGCATCCTTCACCACCGGTCCCGCCAGCTCCGCAGCCACCTCCTCGGGGTTCCATTCGTAGCCACATTCGGCGCACATCTGCGAGGTTCCCGTGGGGTAGGTGATGGCGGAACGACACTCGGGGCAGTTCGATGATTGGCTCATGGCCGCGAAAATACCGGTTCTTCGGGGCTTCACCACACCTGCTGGCAGGGCCATCGGGGCCTATCCGGCGGCGGGCAGCACCTCTCCGCATGAATGCACATGATCGTGGCGCTGCACCTGTTGGGATCAGTGGAAGAACTGCAACACCTTGCTCCACAACTTACGGGTGACCAGCAACGGCGGTGCGGTCAGTCCATTGATGCCCCACGAAGCGCGCACCTCGCGGTTGGCCTTGAGGATATGACGGAGGCTGCCATTGCTCATCCCTCCCAGACGGAAACGCACCAGCACCTCGCGCAGGTGCACCGTGGCGATCCGGTGGCGGTAGAGGAAGCGCAGCAGGATCTCGTAGTCGGCGCCGATCCGGAGGTCGGTGTTGAAGTGCCCATAGCGATCGTAGGCGCTCTTGCGGATGAAGGTGCCCACATGGGGCGGCATCCACCCCCGGCGGAAGTTCTCCCGGTGGTAGGTGCCGCTGAGCCAGGTACGATGCACCTTGTGGATGTCGTGCTCGTCCACCATGATGATATCGCCGTACACCGCCTCCGCATGCGAACGCTGGAAGGCATCGACCACGTGGGCGATGGTCTCGGGGGTCATGAGCAGGTCGCCGGCATTGACGAAGCCGATCACCTCGCCGGTGGCGGCCCGCAGGCCTTTGTTCATGGCGTCGTAGATCCCTTGGTCCGGTTCGCTCACGAAGTGCGCAATGGCATGGCGGTATCCTTCGAGGAGTTGCCGGGTGCCGTCCGTGCTGGCGCCATCGATGATGATGTACTCGATATCGGGATGGGTCTGTGCCAGCACGCTCTCCACCGACCCGGCGATCACAGGGGCGGCGTTGCGGCACACGGTGATGAGGCTGACCTTCATGCGGGATCGATGATCCGTTCGCGGACCGGCTGGGCGGGGTTGCCTTGGTAGATGGTGTATGGCTCGAGGTCCTTGCTGGCCATGCTGCCCGCCGCCAGCACGCTGTGGCTCTTCATGGTGACCCCGAGCGTGACGATGGCACCGGCCCCCACCCAACTGCCGTTCTCCAGGACCACCGGCCTGGTGTAGGTGGGGTAATCCACCTTCTTGTAGTCGTGGCTTCCTTGAATGATCATGGCTCCCTGGCTGATCACCACATGGTCGCCGATGGTGAGCCGATCGAGGTTGTCGAGCCAGGCTCGTTGCCCGATCCAGCAGTGATCACCGATGGACAGCTTCCATGGGAATTTGATGTTGACCCCCGGATGGATGACCACTCCCCTGCCCACCTTGGCCCCGAAGAGGCGCAACAGCATGGGCTTGAGCGACCGGAACGGGAAGCATGGGTTAAGGAAGAAGAGGGCGTTGGTGAAGTACCAAAGGGTGCGTTTCACCGCCCCGGCACCAGGGTCGAAGGTCTTCGTATTGTCGAAGCGACTCAGGTCCACCTGTGGTCTTGCGGTCATGGCCTGAACATGCGGAAACTGCGTTGCACGGGAGCGGGATCGTTCAAATATCGTGAACCCATGGCGTACGCTCCACGCACCCGTTCATCATAGGTCCGCTGATCCATGTCCACGGCTTGTTGTAGCGCGGCCTCGAACCCTTCGGGGTGTTCCAGCGGGAGGTCCCAGCCGGCGTTGGCGGCGAGCAGGCCTTTCCAGGGCGTACGGTCGCTGATGAGGAGCGGCCTGCCTGCGGTGAGGGCCTCGAGCATGGCATGACCGAAGTTCTCACCCACGCTGGGCATATAGAGGAAGTGGGCCTCGCGAAGGGCATCGGCCACCCGTTCGGGGGAAAGCTGCCCGTGCCATTCCACCACCGTTGCGGGCGGTAAGGTCGCGATCGCGCGCTGGCACCGCGCGTGGTAGTCCTTGTCGTACACGGTGCCGTACAGGGTGAAGTGGACCTTCCCCTTCACCCGGGCCAGGCGTTCGATGGCGAACAGGGTGTTCTTCTCCTCGGCGATCCTTCCGAAGCTGACGAGCCTGACCTCTCCCACCCTTTTCGACAACGGTGCCGGTGGCCGGCTCTCAGGCTGGCGCGCGAGGTTCTGCACCAGGTGCACGGTGGCCCCCGCCCCGAACCAGCGCCGGATGTCCCCGGCCTCTTCGTCGTTCGTGGCCTGGAACTCCACGCCCTTGAACGCGCCGAGCCACTTCATCGCGGTAAGGAACGCCCGTTTCTTGAGCCCGCCTTGGCGCATGGGGCCCTTGGCGAGCATGCCGCGCACGGCCACGATACGCCGCACCCCGCTGCCGCGCAGGAGCCACAGCGGCACTATGGTGGACCACAGCGAATACAGCCCGTTGATGTACACCACGTCCCATTCACCGCTTTCGATCAATCGGCGCCATACGGCCCAGGACCTTCCGGCGGGCGATGCGTGGTAGACCCGTTCCCCGGCCTCAGCCGTGGTCCATCGGTCGATGGGCACCCCGGCCTCGTTGGTGGTGGCCATATAGTCCCGATCACCGGTCACCACATGGAACTGCACCTGCGCCCCCAGGTGCTCCACCAGGTTCACCAGGCTCCGCACCGGCCCACCCGCCTTGAAGTAGGGAGCATACCAATCGATGAAGACGAGCACCTGGGGCTTCCTCATCGCTTGAGCAGTGTTCTTTCGGCCAACGCGGCCCAATCATCCGGGGTCCACGAGGCACCGAGTTGCGCCGAGCGGTCGCCCATGCGGAGCAGGTCGGCGTCGCTGGCCTCGATGATCCTGAGCAAGCCGCGTTGTAGATCGGCCTTATCGCCTGCCCGATGCCGGTGGCCATTGGCGGGCACCTCGAGGAACCGTTCGCCCGCCCCCACGGCATCGCTCAGCAGCAAGGGCAGCCCCATGCACGCATGCTCCTGCACCACCACGCCCCAAGGCTCGTAGAGGCTGGGGAGCACGGAGGCTCCGGCCTCGGCCAGCACACCGGGGATGTCCGCAGCCTGGACGAAGCCCCGGTGTACGATCCGCGGATGTCGCCCTGCGGGACTTTGGCGCACCTGATCGAACAGCTCGCCCGTGCCCACCAGGTGGAGCTCCCAGTCGCCTGCGCGCCCCTGTTCGCAGAGTTCGGCGAAGGCGTCGCACAAGAGCTGTTGCCCTTTGGAGGGGATGTAGCGCGCCACGTGGATGAACCGATGCGGGTAGCGTTCGGCCCGTGCACGGCGCGCGCCGGTGAACACGGCGACGAACGGAGCCGTATCGGCCGCATAGAGCCCGGTGAGCACCTTGTGGGGGTCGTGCCCGAGCTTGCGCGCGTACAGGGCCTGGCGTTCACCGGTGGCCCAGATGTGGCTGTAGGTGCGCCTGAGCCAGAACGGCGCCAGCGCCACCGAGAGCCACTGCCGCGGCCCACCACGCCAGGCGGTATCCAGGTTCATGCTGGTGGTGATGCCGTTGCGTCGCATGGTGCGGCACACCTTCAGGTAGCCCTTGTCCACCCAACCACTGGCGATCACCAGATCGGGCGCCAGCTTCTCGGCGAAGGCCAGCAGCTGCTCGTCCGTGAACGAACGTCGGTCGTGGAAGGTGATGCCCGGATGTGCACCGATGACGAACGGCGCTTCGGCGTTCACCGGCCAACGCACCAGGTCGATCCGGGTGCCCGTTCGCGCCACGAGCGCATCGAGACAGGCCAGTACATAGGGGGCCACCTCGGTGTAGAGCACCAGTGTACGGGAGGGGTTCGCAGCAGCCACAGATACAAGGAAGAGCGGCCAAATGTACCAGCCGGCGTAGAAGTCGCCCGGTGGCGAAAGACCTATCGGATACGTACGTCCACCACCTCGCGCACCCGACGCCCGCGCGAAAGCCTCTTCCGGTAACGGCCCACCCAGAGGAAGATCAACGGCGCGCCCACCAACGTAGGCCACAGCCAACGCAGCCACACGGGCTGGATGAAGGTGAGATTCACCACGCTGAAGGCCGATACGGTAGCGATGTAGGCACCGAGGAAACCACCCATGTGGCCGAAGAGCCATTCGTGCTTCTCGTGGCTTCGCTGGTAGAAGCGCTGTAGGTTGCGCCAGACCAGGAGGCTTCCGATGAGGCCGAACGCCAGGAAGAGGATGGTCCCAGTGCCGCGGTGCCCAAGCATGAAATTAACGAAGCCCCAGATGAAGAGCCCCCCGTTGACCACCCCTGCCGTGCCTTGGACCACCAGGTCCATGGTGCTGGGTTTCTGCCCGGCGTGCAGCCGCTTATGGTACAGCGAACGATAGCCCGAGGCGGCCATGTGGAAGCTGAACACCGCCAACATGGCCAGGAACCAATTGTTGAGCCATACCCCCAACACGATGGCGGTAACGGCCACCACCGCCATGGCATAGAAATAGACCTTTCCCCAGCGGCGGTGCGCATCGCCGCCTTTGCGCACGGCCATGGCCAATGGCGCCACCACCAAGGCGATGAAGCCCGCCGCGATGTGCAACCCGCGCACCCCCCCCAGGATCTGCTCCTCCATCGTTCGTGGGGTCGCCTGCCCACCGGGCAGGCTTTCCGCGTCGAAAATAATGCGCACGGACCATTGCCATGGCCGATCTTCGGCCGCCATGGAAGGTTGTGCGTTGGATCGGGCAGGTCGGTGGGGGCGACTGGTGCCGTGGTGCCTTCCGGCAACGGTGGTCGGCCTGGCGCTGTTCGTGGTCCTTGGGCAGGGATGGGTCGGCCCGGCGGGGATCCACTTCATCCGGCAAACGGACTCCATGGCCTTCGTGGTCCATTTCCGCGAGTTTGGCGCGAACCTCTTCGCCCCGGGTGTGTTGGACCTTCGCAACGCGCCCGACCACGGTGCGGCGGCGGGTGAGTTCCCCCTCCACTACTGGATCATCGCCTGCCTGGAACGCACGGCGGGCCCCATGCCCATGGCCATCCGTTGGCTGAGCCTGGGCGCGGTGTTCCTGGCCCTCGTCCACTTCGCACGCACGGTGAGCCAGCTGCTCGAGGCACGGTTCACCGGGTACGCCATCACCCTTACCCTCGTTGGCTCGCCGGTACTGGCCTACTACACCTTCAACCACCTGCCCGATGCCTTGGTGTTCGCCCTGGTACTGAGCGGCTGGAGCCTGGTGATGCCCGGGCTCGTATCGGACAGGCCGAGGTTCCGGTGGGCCGCCCTGGTCCTCTTCACCCTGGCCGGAGCCATCAAAGCCCCCGCGGCGATGCACCTGATCGCTTGGACCGTGATCCTGACCCTGAACCGGCCACGCGAACCACTGGGCGTAGGCAAGGCCTCGGCGCTGCTCCTGGGGATCGCCCTGGTGGGGGCATGGCACCTCTACGCACGCTGGTACAACAGCCACCACGGCACCCACTACTTCCTCACCTGGGCCGAACCCGTTTGGGCCATGACACCGGACGAACAGCGGAACACCTGGCTCCTGATCACCGACTACTGGTGGACCAAATACCTGCATCCATCGGCGTGGCACATGGCCGGGGTGCTCTGCCTCCTGCTCCTGCTGCGTTGGCGTCATCTGGCGCAGAACGAACGAGCGGTGCTGGCGCTGCTCTGGGCCTCGGCCACGGCGTTCGTGCTGCTGTTCTTCAGGAAGTTCGCCGATCACGATTACTACTTCCTCACCCTGCTCCCAGCGATCGCCTGGACGCTGGTGTTCGGAACCAAGGCCATGTTCCCGTGGCTGCGGAAGCCCTGGGCACGAACCGGCAGTGCCATGGTGTGGGGTGGGCTGGCCATTGCAAGCCTGCTGCTGGGCAGGCTCGAGATCCATCGGCGAACGACCGGCACCGCGCGCGACCACGCCCGGGTGGCGCCCTACCTGAGCGGGATCCATGGATCGATCGCCCACATGGGGCTACCTACGGATGCCCGGGTGGTGGTCCTTGGCGACAGCAGCGCGAACGGTGCGCTCACGGCCGTGGCGCGCATGGGCTGGGCATTCCCCGGATATCCGGCCGCGCCGGAACCCAGCGTACGACGCATGCTCGACATGGGGGCTACGCACCTGCTGGTGATCGACCATCCGACACCGGAGCTCACCGGCCATCGCCACCTTACCGGAACGGATCACTGGGACCTCTGGGAGCTCACTCGATGAGCACCTGTTGGGCCGAACGCAGCCGAAGATCTTCGTACAACTGTAGGGTGTACACCCCGGGCACCAAGGTCGGCACAAGGAATTCGCCGGAAGAGGCACGCACCTCGGCCACCCGGCGCCCGACGACATCGCGGAAAACCACCCGGGAGATCGCACCACCGCCGTGTACCTGGGCCATCCCTCCAACACCCAGCGGCATGGGCACGACCCTGAACGCACCGGAGGGAACTCCTTCCCGCACACCGACCGGATCGCTGTACGAGCCCACTGGGCCATTCAGGGTATCGCCATCGCTCCGGATCACGAAGAAGGACTCGGCCCCAGGGCCGAAGGAGCGGGTGGAACCGGCTATGTAGTAGGCGCCATCGTTGGCCAGGTCCATGGACCAAGCCTCATCGCGTTGCGCCCCGCCGTAGGTGGGTCCGCTGAGGAATTCACCACCGGGATCCAGGAAAAGCATGGAGATATCGCGGTCGCCAGCCCCATGTTCCTCGGTGTATCCCGCCACGGAGATCCGACCATCGGCCAAAGCCCGAACGGTACGGGCCTCCCAATCGGCCCCGCCACTGGAGACCGCCCGTGACATCAACACCTGACCGGTGGCCGAGACCTTGGCCAGGTACATCCGCCGATGCTCCTCCCCGGCAAACATGTATCCCGCCAAGAACACCGCATCCTGATCATCCACATCGATACCGCCGACCCACTGGGTACCGGCCTCTTCGACCCGTGTGCACCACTGCGCCGTACCGTCCACCCCCACCGCGCATACCAGGCCATCGGCCTCCTCACCGTCGCCGGTGGTACCGGCCACCACGTAACTCCCGGTGGAAAGCACCCGCACGTAGCCGCCATCGTCACTGCCGGAGGTGCCGTAGCCATTCATCCAGAGCACCTCGCCCATCAGGTCCATCCGCAGGAGCAAGAGGTCGCCCGCCGGGTCGTCCATGCCGAAGGTGGTGCCCCCAAGGACCAGGTGCGTGCCATCGAAGTCACCACTGGAAAGGAAGTCCCAAGCCGCGGTACCATAGCTCCGCTCCCAGAGCACGGCGCCCTCGGCCGACACCCGGACCGCATAACCGTCGTACCCGCCGTGTTCCCCGGTGTCGGTGATCCCCACCGCCAGGAAGCCGCCATCGGGCAGCAGCACCACCGCACGTCCTTCCTGCACACCGGGCCCTCCCACCACCAACGACCATGTCCGGTCCCCCTCCTGGTCCACGCGGATCAAGTAGAGGTCTCCCCCCGCGGTGCCGAAACTGCCGGTGGAACCGCAGATCACCGCCCCGCCATCGGGCAGGGCCTTCACCGCACGGGCCACATCGCGCTCCACGCCGCCATACACCCGTTTCCATGTGTACTGCCCCATGCACGGTACCAGCAAGAGGGTGGCGATGAGCCCCAGCGCTCCACGCCCCCCCGACACGGGCAGTACCTTCGCCACCATGTCGCCGGCCGCTGTACGCAACCTCGTCCTCTTCCTGGTCATCCTGGTCCTGATCGATCTGTATGCGTACAAAGGTGTGAATACCGCGTTGGCCAACCACTCACCCGTACTGCGCAGGATCGTTCGGTTCGTGTACTGGATCATCTCCATCGGTATCATGAGCGTGATGGTCTGGACCCTCGTGAGCATGCAAGGTGCCCACGTACGTCGCGACCACAGCTACGTGTTCTCACTGGTGGCCTTGTTCCTGCTGTTCTTCCTACCCAAATTGATCATCGTACTCTTCCACGGGTTGGACGACCTGCTGCACCTGGGGCGGTGGCTGTGGTCCAAGTTACCCACGGGACAGCCAGTAAGCACCGGTGAAACGTTGGATCGTGCCAACTTCCTGAGCCAGTTGGGCCTGATCGTGGCCACCGTACCCTTTGCCGGTGTGCTCTATGGCGTGACCAAGGGCCGCAGGGAGTTCAATGTGGCCCGGGTCGCTATCCAGAGCCCCGAGCTACCCGAGGCGTTCCATGGCCTCCGTATCGTGCAGATCAGCGACATGCACCTGGGCAGCTTCGGGGGCGATGGCACCATCGTGCAGAACGGAGTGGACCTGATCAACGCGGAACGTCCGGACCTGATCCTGTTCACCGGCGACATGGTGAACGACTATGCCGATGAGGCCTCGCCGTTCGTACGGATCCTGGCCGGAGCCCAAGCCACCATGGGCAAGTACAGCATCCTCGGCAATCACGACTACAGCGACTACGTGAAATGGGAGGATGCCTCGGCGAAACGTGCGAACCTCGCGCAGTTGCAGGATATCCAGCGCGAGATGGGCTTCAAACTGCTCCTGGACGAGCACGTGGTGCTGAAACGCGGTGGTGCCGAGATCGGCCTGCTGGGCGTACAGAACTGGGGGCGTCGGTTCCAACGCTACGGCGACCTGGACAAGGCGTTGTACGGCTCGGAGCGGCTACCCTACCGGATCCTGATGAGCCACGACCCCACCCATTGGGAGGATCAGGTGCTGGGTACGGGGATCGACCTCACCCTGAGCGGGCACACCCACGGCGCACAGTTCGGTGTGAAACTGAACGGTGCGGTGTACAGCCCGGCGCAGTGGGTGTACAAGCATTGGGCGGGCCTCTACAGCGAAGGCGCTCAACAATTGTACGTGAACCGGGGCTTCGGCTTCATCGGCTTCCCGGGTCGCGTGGGCATGCCACCGGAGATCACGGTGATCGAGCTGCACCGGGCCTGAGCCTATCCGGGGAAGACCTTGGCGGCCAACGCCACGCTGTGCTCCAGCAGCAACGGATCCAACCCGGTGCGGAAACCGCGCTCTTCCAACGAACGCACGAACCGTTCCATGGGCAGGTTCCCCACGAGTTCGTCCTCGGCCATGGGGCAGCCGCCGAATCCTTTGATGGCGCCATCGAATCGGCGGCATCCGGCATCCCAGGCGGCCTGTGTCTTCACCGGCCAATTGTCGGGGGTGCAATGGAGATGCGCACCGAACTCCACGTGCGGCATAGCGGGGATCAGCGCACCGAACATCCCATGGATATCCTCCGGCCGGGCCACGCCCACGGTATCGCTGAGGGCGATGATCCGGACACCCAGTTCGCGCACCAAGCGTTCCGTCCACTGCAGGGCCACCTCCGCGTTCCACGGGTCGCCGTACGGGTTGCCGAAGGCCATGCTGATATACACCACCAACTCCTTCCCGCCCCCCTGCGCGATCTCCGCGATACGGGCGATGCGCCCCCACGAGCCCTCGATGCTCGTATTGGTGTTGCGCTGCTGGAAGGTCTCGCTGATGCTGAACGGATAGCCCAAGTAGGTCACCCCGGCCTGTTGTGCGGCCTGCTCCGCGCCACGTTCGTTCGCCACGATCACCAGGAGCTTGCTACGCGATCCGGATCGGTCTATCCGCGCCAGCACCTCGGCGGTATCGGCCAGCTGCGGAATGGCCTTGGCGCTCACGAAGCTGCCGATATCGATGGTGTCGAAACCCACGCGCAGCAGGCTGTTCAGGTACTCCACCTTGAGGTCAGTGGGAATGAACGGGATGATACCCTGCATGGCATCACGCGGACATTCGATGAGCTTCACTTGCGGCTTCTCCATTGCACGAAAGCTTCGTTGATCCTCTTCAACAATGCCGTGCCCTCATACACCAAGCCGGAGATCACCTTCACCAGGTCGGCACCGGCATCGAGATTCTCCAGGGCGGACTCGGCGCTGTCGATACCACCCACCCCGATGATGACGATCGGGGGCGGCATCCGCTGGCGCAGGTACCTCACCACCTCGGTGCTTCGTTGACGCACGGGAGCGCCGCTCAGGCCGCCGGCACCGATGGCGTCCACTTCGCTCTTCGGCGTCCTCAGTCCCTCGCGCGCGATGGTGGTGTTCGTCGCGATCACCCCGGCGATGCCGCTCTCCAGCACCACGGCCACGATATCGTCCAACTGCTCGGGCGTGAGGTCCGGGGCGATCTTCAGCAGGATCGGGCGATGCTCGTCCTTCTGCGCATCGCGCCGCTTCAGCTCATTCAGGATACCCAACAGGGGGGCCTTCTCCTGCAAGGCTCGCAACCCTGGCGTGTTCGGGCTGCTCACATTCACCACGAAGTAATCCACCACGGGGTGCAGGGCCTCGAAGCACTCCACATAGTCGTCGATCGCTTGTTCGTTGGGCGTCGCCTTGTTCTTGCCGATGTTGCCGCCCACGATGATGCCCGGCTTACGCTTCCGCAATCGTTGCACGGCCGCCGCCACGCCACCGTTGTTGAACCCCATGCGGTTGATCAAGGCGCGGTCGGGTTTCAGCCGGAACAGGCGGGGCTTATCGTTGCCGGGCTGGGCCCGAGGGGTCAGCGTGCCCACCTCCACGAAACCGAAGCCGATGCGTGCCAGGGCCTCCACATGTTCGGCGTCCTTGTCCATGCCCGCCGCGAGGCCCACCGGGCCGGGGAAGCGCAGCCCCATCACCTCCACGGCGGCCTCCTTCGGAGGTTCCGCGCCACCGCTTAGCAACGCGGCGCCGGGCATTTCCAGCAGGTTGAACGTGAGGCGATGCGCCTTTTCGGGCGAAAGGCGGAACAGCAGCGGGCGAAGCAGGTCGTACATCCGGCGCGAAGGTAGCCGGAGGGCCACTACCCGATCGTGAACCGCACCCCCGCGAAGCCACGCACCCCTTGCAACGGCGCGTAGATGTACGAGGGGTCGAACGTGTACCCGTTGGGGTTGGCGACCGGATCATCGGCGTGGTGGTCGAATGGATCGAAAGGCCGCATGATGGGGTCCTTGGGCACGAAGTCGAGCAGGTTCTTCACCCCTCCGTACACCTCCCAACGATCGTTGAACCGATGCTTCACCTGTACGTTGAGCAGAGCGTGCGTGGGTGTGTATTCGGGGCGGTAGTCATCCGGTAGCGTGGGGGCGCGCATGGGGCCGTAGATCCGACCGGTAAGATCCACGGTCCAAGGCTTTGAAAAGGTGTAGCTGGCGGTGAAGGTGCCCGACCAGCGGGGCGCGAAGTAGAGGTCTTCACGCGTGCCGTGCTGCTGCTTGAACACATCCATGAACGTGGCCCCGGCGAGCAGCCGTAGTGGTCGCCCGATCCGCGCTTCGGCATTGAGGCTCACCCCGCGCGAAACGGCGGAACCATCCAGGTTGTCATAAACGATCAGGTCGGGATCGGCACTGTAGTCGGGCACGATCTGGTTGGTGAAATGCGTGTAGAAGAACGTGGCATCCACACCGAAGGAGCGCCGTTCGCCCGGCCACTTGCGCACGAGGTTGAGGGCACCGTTCAACGAGCGCTCGGGGCGCAATGCGTTGGCGATCACCACGGTGCGTGCTCCGGTGAGGGCGGCATGCTCCTCGGTGAAGAGGTTCACCACGCGGAAACCGGTGCCGAAGTTGGCACGCAGGGCCCACCTGCCATTGGGAGCCCACTTGTAGGCCAGCCGAGGCGAATGCACCAAGCCGTGATCCTTATCGTTGTCGAGCCGATAGCCCAGGAGCAGCTTGTGCAATTCGGTGATGCTCCATTCGTCCTGCACGAAAAGTCCGGGTAGTGGGCGCTGTTCGGGGGTGTTGTGCAGGAATTCGCCCTCAGCGTTGAAGGAACTGGTGGCGGGCGTGTTATCGTCGTAGCGGGTATACCGGTATGCGAGACCGGCGAGCAGGTCGTGCCGCGCGCCGAGCCGCTTGCTCCAATGGAGCTGGCCGAAGTACACGTACTGGTCCGCATCGTAGCGGGTGGTGCCATAGAAGGAGCGCTGCTGATGGCCGATGGCGCTCACCTGCACGATGATGGTGCCCGGCAGCGGCAATTGGTACTGGCCGATCGCCTCCCAGCGCCCGGTACGGATGGTCTCGCCGTAGAGGCTGTCGCCCCCGGCGAAGGCCGGGGTCCATTCCATCTGTCCGCCCCATCGATCCTCGTACACATACCGGACGGCAAGGCTGGCCACCTTGCGCTCGGGGCGACGCAGGGCCACCTTGTTGAAGACCGAGACACGCTCCTGGAGGGTGACATCGGTGAAGCCATCGTGGTTCTCGTCGCGTGGGCTCCCGTAATGGAACAGGTTCACCCCGAGCAGGTCGTTCACCTTCTTCTTCCCGATACGCACACCCACGTCGGCATTGAGCTCGCCCCACGAGCTGCCCATCACATCGGCTGCAACGAGCGGCGCCAACACAGGGTCCTTGGTGATCACGTTGATGATCCCGCCCATGGCCTCGCTGCCATACAACGCGGAACCCGGCCCCTTCATCACCTCCAACCGTTCGATCATGCTGAGGGGGATGCCACTAAGGCCATAGACCGTGCTCAAGGAACTCACGATGGGCATCCCGTCGATCAGGATCATGGTATAGGGGCCTTCCATGCCGTTGATATGGATATCGCCCGTGCTACACACACTACAGTTGAGCTGGGACCGCACACCGTTCACCATGCTCACGGCATCGAAAAGCACCGGGCTGGGGTCTTTGCGGAACAACGTAGGCGTGATGACTTCCACGGGCACCGGGCTCTCGGCGCGCGACACCTCCTTCATGGTGCCCGTCACGACCACCTCGTCCAGTTCGGCCGAGGTCCGCTCCAAGGCGACATCACCGAGCAGGAACACCTCCCCTGCCTTCACCTGGATCCGCCGTTCGGCCGACCGGTGGCCCACCGCGGTGATGGCCAGTAGGTGATCCCCGACCGGCACCTGCAGCACGGAGAAACGCCCTTGGCCATCGGTGAACGCACCGATCCGCGTGCCCTTCACCACCACGCTCACGTAGGGCATGCCCCCCTCCGGACCGATCACCCGGCCCGCGACGGAGCCCGTTTGTGCGGCGACCCGGATCACCCATGGACCGGCAAGAAGAAAAAGCAGCAGTGCGCGCATCATGCCGCGAAATAATCCAATTTTTTAGACTAATCTAATATTTATCATCGCAGAAATGAAAAATGATATTTTTGCCACACCAAGATCGCATGCACAGTCGAAGCGAAGAGGACCACATCAAGGCCGTATATGCCCTGGTACGTTCCGGCCAGAGCGCGGGCACCAAGGACATCGCGGACCGGCTGGGGATCAAGGCCAGCAGTGTAACGGTGATGCTGAAGAAGCTGGCGGAGAAGAGCCTGCTGAAGCACGAGCCGTACTACGGGGTGAAGCTCACCCCGAAAGGACAGGAGCTGGCCTTGAAGCTCGTGCGCAAACACCGGCTTTGGGAGACCTTCCTGGTGGAGCGATTGGGGTTCGAGTGGGACGAGGTGCACGAGGTGGCCGAAGAGCTGGAGCACGTCACCAGTGAGAAATTGATCGATCGGCTGGACGAGTACCTGGGGCATCCCGGGTTCGACCCGCATGGCGACCCCATCCCCGACCGCAGTGGCCGTATCCGCAGCCGTAAGAGCAAGCCCCTGCTAGCATGCGCCGCTGGCGACGTGGTGCGGATCCTGGCCGTGAGCGAGACCACGGACGGGCTCCTCCGGCTGTTGGGCTCCAAGGGGCTTCGGATCGGCACGGTGATCACCGTGCAGGAGACCCATGCCTTCGACGGCAGCATGGACGTGAAACCCAAGAGCGGTGCGGCCTTCAGTCTGAGCAAGGAAGTGAGCCACCACCTGCAGGTGGAGCCCGTGGCCCACTGAAAGGGCCACCACCACAGCACCGAACAACGCGCCGAACACCACGACCAGGCCACCACCGCCGCCCACCATGGACACCATCGTTGAACACCTCTCCCGCATGGACCCGGTCCTGGCGGCCTTCCTGGCCACCACCTTCACCTGGTTGGTCACGGCCGCGGGGTCGTCGCTGGTCTTCTTCTTCGGCAACGCCTCGCGCAAATGGCTCGATGGCATGCTGGGCTTCACTGGCGGTGTGATGGTGGCCGCCAGCTTCTGGAGCCTGTTGGCCCCGAGCATCGCCATGAGCGAACGCCTGGGCCATACCCCGTGGCTGGCACCGGCCATCGGCTTCGGCATGGGCGCCTTGTTCCTCTTCGTGCTGGACAAGCTGCTGCCCCACCTGCACATCAATTTCGACCCCAAGCGCAAAGAGGGCATGGCGACGGATTGGCACCGGAGCACCCTGCTGGTGCTGGCGATCACCCTGCACAACATCCCGGAGGGCCTTGCCGTGGGCGTGCTCTTCGGCGGTGTGGCGGCCGGCATGCCCGAAGCCACCGTGGGCGGCGCCATGGCCCTGGCCATCGGCATCGGCTTGCAGAACTTCCCGGAAGGCTTCGCGGTGAGCATGCCGCTGCGGCGCCAGGGATTGAGCAAGTTCCGCAGCTTCTGGTACGGGCAGCTCAGCGCCATCGTGGAGCCCGTGGCCGGGGTGATCGGGGCGGTGGCAGTGATCCACATGCAGGACTTCCTCCCCTACGCGTTGGCCTTCGCGGCAGGCGCCATGATCTATGTGGTGGTGGAAGAAGTGATCCCCGAGACCCAGCAGGATAAGTACACGGACATCGCCACCCTGGGGTTCATCGGCGGCTTCATCGTGATGATGGTGCTGGACGTGGCCTTGGGCTGACCCGTCCACCACAACGGCCACCCACAGGCCGATCCAGTAGCTTCGCAGCCCCATGACCGCCCCTACCATCGAAGTCAAGAACCGGAAAGCGGGGTTCGAGTACCACCTGCTGGACACCTTCGAGTGCGGCCTGGTGCTGATGGGTTCGGAGATCAAGAGCATCCGGAACAACGGAGCCACCATCGGCGAAGCCTTCTGCCAGTTCGTTGGCAACGACCTGGTGGTGCGGGGCATGCAGATCAACCCGTGGGGCACCAATCCGCACTATGTGCACGAGCCCAAGCGCGACCGCAAGTTGCTGTTGCACCACAAGGAGTTGGAGAAGCTGCGTCGGAAACTGCGCGATACGGGCATGACCATCGTGCCCACCCGGCTGTACATCGCCCCGAACGGCTTCGCGAAGCTGGAGATCGCACTGGCCAAAGGGAAGAAGACCTTCGACAAGCGCGAAAGCCTCAAGGCGAAGGATGTGAAGCGCGACATGGACCGCATGGGGTGACGCATGGAGTGGCGCCGCCATATCGCTCGCTACGGTGATGGCTGGTTCCCGGGAGAACCGTGGGTGCGGTGGACCTTCATCCTCCTTCTCCTGTTGGCCGGTGGGCTACGCTTCTGGAACCTGGCGCACCTTCCCTTCACCCACGACGAGCTGAGCGCGCTGATGCGCCTCTACCCCACCTTGGGCGAGACCATCCAACGCGGTGTGATCGAGCTGGACACCCACCCACCCGGTGTGCAGGTGCTGGAATGGGCCTGGACCAGGCTCTTCGGCACCTCCGAGGCCATGGTGAAGATCCCCTTCATCCTGCTGGCCTTGGCGGGGTTGTTCTTCCACTACCGGACCGCACTGGCATGGACCTCCGCCGGCACGGCCCTGATCATGTCGGCCCTGCTCGCCACGTTGCAATACACCGTGCTTTATGCCCAGATCGCTCGGCCATACGCCGTGGGCTTCTTCACCGTGGCCCTCTTGGCCGATGGCCTTACCCGGTACCTGGCCTTCGGCAGGCGCGGTGCACTGATCGTGGCGGGGCTGGCCGCCGTGGCCTGTGCGTACACCCACCACTTCACCCTCCTGCTCGCAGCGATCATGGTGATCTCCACCCTGGGGCTGGTACCTCGAACTTGGCGCCGGCCCTATCTGCTCATGGGGGTGACCGCTGCCGTCGCGTACCTGCCCAACCTCCCGATCTTCGCCAAGCAATTAGGCCATGGCGGGTTGGGCGGGTGGCTTAGCGCGCCGGACGCGGCGTGGATACCCCGGTACCTCGCATGGATCCTTCACTTCTCGCTTCCGCTCATGGTGTGCGTGGGGAGCGTGGTGCTCCTGGCCGTGTTGATGACCCTTCGCCAAGGTGCACGACCAGGACCGGCTTCGTGGCTTTTCGCCGTGTGGGCCCTGGCGCCGTGGGTGATCGGCCATGCGTACAGCGTGTGGCGCGAGCCGGTGCTGCAATACAGTGTCCTGCTGTTCAGCTTCCCGTTCCTGCTCGGTTGGCTCTTCATGGGGTTGCGACATGCCAGCCGTCCGTTCGTGGTCGGTGCGGTGGTGGTACTGGCCCTGCTCTCCGCCAAGACCCTCATCGTGGACCGCAGACACTACGCCCTCTTCAACGATTCGCCCTACGCGGCCATGGTGCGCATGGCCATGGAGCAGGTGGAGCAGCACGGCCCCGATAACACCTTGGTGGTGTTCGATGCCCCCCGGCCACAGGTCGAGTTCCACGTGCGGCGGCATGGCTTGGACGAACGTTGTACCCTTCACTGGCCCCGTACGACCGACGGTACGCGGACCCTGGCACGGGCCTTGGCCGACCAGCGCTACGACCGGGTGGTACTGGGCACCACCAATGGCCATTGGCCGGAACGGCTGGCCCAGGTACAAGCGGAATTCCCGTACACCATGCGGCTCGAGGACCATGTGGAGGGCCAGGTGCGCGTGCTCACGCGAAGCCGTGTGGAGCAGCCGATCGTGGACCGCACCCTGCTCGCCGAACTCCGCGGTGGACACCACCAGGGCTTCAGCTCGGTGGTAGCCTCCTTGCCCATGGCCCACGACCCGCACTCCCGTACATCCACTTGGATCATGGACCGGACCGGGTTCGGACTAACCTCCACCTACGCCATGCCCCCCCACACCTACGCGCTGGGTGACCTGTTCGAGGGTGAGATGGAGGCCACCCAAGTCCCAGGTCCGGATACCGTGGCCTTGGTGCTCGAACTGCGCGAACGGGACACCACGCTCGTTTTCCGGGCCACACCGATCAGCAACCTCGGCACGTTGGGCCATGGGGTGGCCAGTGTATCCCTCCCCCCGGACCGATCGCGCCCCGATGGGTTGTCCTTGGTCATGTTCGCCTACGACCCCAAGGAACAAGCCACCACCCGGATCCGGCACCTCAGGCTGTATCGACGCCATGGCAACCCGGTGGTGAACGGATCGTTCGAGCCGGTGCACGACCTAGGGCACCATCCGTTTCAGGCTTCCGGTATCGCCCCCGAGCAATAGCATTTCGTATCGAGGCAGAGGATGCCAAGGGCTCATTGCGGCGGACGATACCGCAGGAGCGTTGAAGTCCGAAGGCGGGGAACGGAGATACCGAGGGCCTGTGCTGCGGAACGATCCCGACGGAGAGGTCCTTCGGCACAGGACCAAGTGGATCGGCCTACACCTGATCCGGATCGAAATGGACCACTCCGCCACATAGCGAAGTGTACTCCGCGGGCTGAAATAAGAACGGCCGCCCTGCGGCAGCCGTTCCTTGGAAGGGGGTGATATACCCAGGGTCAGAGCTTGAAGCTCAGGCCGATGCCCAGGGTTTCCTTGAACTGCGTGGCCGGACCGAAATAGGGCAAGCCTTCGGGGTTGGTCTTGGGCAGGTTGGTATCGTGGTCGTAGATCAGCATGGTGTTCAGCGTGGCCGCGAACCACTCGTTCACCTTGAAGGTCCAGAGCGTTTCCCAGGTCACATCCAGGTTCTGCGGGTTGCGCAGGTAATTGCTGAAGAGGTCGCCACGGGTGAGGAAGGTGATGTTCTTGGCCAATTCGCGTTTGTATTGCATGCGCAGATAGCCACCGAGTTCCAGTTCGGTGGTGTTGCCGTTCTTCACCCCATAAACGCGATCGTCCGGTCCCACACCTTCGAAGAGCTTATCGTCATTCACCATCACCAGACGTGCGGTCAGTGGCGAGAAGAACACCGTGAAATTGTCGTTCGGTCGATAGTCGAGACCGACACCTAGGATGGCATACGCCGGCGCCAGGAAATTGGAGATGCGGTGGCCATCCGCATTGAAGCCCTCGGTGAACTGGGTACGGAATTGGAACACCCCGGCGAGGTAGAGGCTCTTCTTCAATTCATAACCGTACTTGCTGTTGAGTTCGATCCGGTCGTCGGTCTTCTGCGGGTCGGCGTTGGCGATCTGTTGTCCGCCGAAAGCCAGCACCAGGCTATTGTCCCAAGCCCTACGGCCCTTCTTCCAGTTGGCGGTGCCGTTGAACATGGCGATCCCGCTCACGGTATTGAAGCCACCGGCCGCCCAGTTGGTGAGGTTCACCTGGGTCATGTTGATGTTGATGATACCGCTGCGCTTCCATCCATCGGGAACGGTATCGGGTGGCAGGCCGGTCTGCATGGCCGAATGCGAAGCATCCCGTGCGCCTTTATCCACGTCGTTCTGTGCAACAGTGGGAAGAACAACGGCGAGGGAGAGTAAAAAGGACAGAGGGCGTTTCATTCCGGGTCTTTAGTTATTCGTGTTGGTGATGTTCATGCTTGGCTTGGGCCCTTTGATCCCTGCGGCCTGTAGGGCGATGATCCCCTTCTCCAGGATACCGAAGTGGACGGTCCAGTAATCCTTGGGGTCGCACCAGGGCCGTACGGCGAGCTCGATGCCTTCGAGGTTCAGTTTGTTCACGGTGACACTCGGCGCGGGATCCTGCAACACCAGTGGGTCGGCGGACATCACCCCTTCCAGTACAGCGCGCACCTTGTCCAAGGGTTCGCCATAGGCCACGCCCATCACCAGGTCCACGCGCATCCTGCCATCGGCGCTGTAGTTCACGATATTACCGTTTGCCATGGCCCCATTGGGGATGATGGCGGTCTTGTTCTCGGGCGTGAGCAGAATGGTGGTGAAGATCTGGATCTCCTTCACCGTGCCGAGCACCCCTTGTGCCTCGATCAGGTCGCCCACTTTGTAGGGTTTGAAGAGCAGGATCAGGGTGCCCCCCGCGAAATTGGCGAGCGTGCCTTGCAGGGCCAGACCTACGGCCAGGCCGGCGGCCCCCACGATGGCCACGAAGCTGGTGGTGGCCACGCCCATCATCTGGATGGCCGTAATGAACAGGAGCACGCGCAGGGAGATGGTGACCAGGCTGTGGAGGAACCGTTTAAGCGTGGGTTCCACACCGCGCCGGTCCAACACCTTGTTGAGCAGCGAGGCGAGCATGCGGATGAGCAGCGAGCCCACCCAAAGCACGATCAGGGCCATGAGCACCTTGGGGGCGTACTCCACGAAGAGGTCCATTCCACGTGCAGTCCAGATGGCCAATTGATCCACGGGGCGTTCCAACGGTTCCATGAGCTTGTTGAGGTGTGGTGTTAAGGTAAGCCTTACTCAGGCGAAAGGTGCTTTATGATCCTCCTTCGCCAATGTCTCCGCCACCGGGCGGCGTTCCTCCGTGCGCACCGGATCGAGCACCTCGATCCGTTCGGTGACCAGCTGTTTGCAGGGGATCATCACCAAGCGGTCGTGCTTGCGGATGGTCACGCTCACACTGTCGATGCGCTCGATCACCCCTTCGTCCTCCCCGATCCGCACCCGCATGCCTGGCTTGAAGCGTTCGTTGCCGTAATAGCTCCCCAGGATATTGCTGAGCACATCGCGCGCCGCGAAGCCATAGGCCACGCCGAAGGCGAGCAGCACCCCGGCCAGGATGATCTGGATATTGGTGGTGATCAGGCTGGTATCCACACCCGCCACATTGAGGGCGGTGATGCTGGCGAATACCAACAGGATACCGGCCAGGATGCGTCCCACCACCCGACCCGAGGAAAGCTCCACCACATTGCCCAACTGGCTCACCAGCCGGCTCACCTTGTCGGAGCCCCAGATGCCCAGTACGAAAATGGACAGGGCGGTGAGTAGTATGGGCAGATAGGAGAAGGCCTTCTCCACGGCCCGGCTCACCAGCGAGAGCCCCATGACCTCGGAAGCCCCCAGGATGACGAGTAGGATGATCAACCACCAGACGATGCTCCCTACGAGTCGAGCGGCGGTGAACCCTCCGAAACGGGCCACCACC
>CAUJED010000079.1:0-7516 GCA_963169535.1 Bacteroidota bacterium
ACCGTTGCACGCGCAGATCCTTGTGGACAAGCCCATCGAACTTCAGGGCGCGGTACGTCGGGTGGAAGGTCTCGCACCATCCACGGCCCCCAACGATGCCCTTACCGCAGGCATCGCCCAACGCGGTCCGATCCACTATGCCACACCCGTGGCGGCCACTCCTTGGGCGGTGGAAAGCGACGCCTTGGGCGGCACCCTCGCCAATGGCACCTACCTCGTGATCCGTGTGCCCGCCTCGGAAGACATGCCAGTGGCCATCGCGGTGAATGGGGCGGATCCGCTACCCGTGTTGCACGAAGGCGTTCCGCTCGTAGGCACGGCCATGGCCGAGGGCCACATGCTCTCCGTGGTGTATGGCGACGGTGCGTTCCATGTACTGAACGGCAACCACGACCTACGGCGGAACTGCCCGAGCGGCATGGTGGCCGTGAACGACCTGTACTGCATCGAACCCAACGAACGGGGCAGTGGCGACTATTTCCAATCGGGGTTGGCCTGTGCGGCGGTGGGCCGAAGGCTGTGCACCTGGGGCGAGTTCATCGGTGCCTGCCAACGAAGCCTTGCCCTCCAGCTCTCGGGCATGACCAACAGTTGGGAATGGACCAACAGCACGGCCAACGAGGACAACGTAGGGCGGATCGCCGGCCTGAACGGTTGCGAATCGGCGGGGACCTGGCTATCCACCGGCAATGCTCCGGTGCCATACCGCTGTTGTTTCAGCCGCTGATCCGCTCGGGGCGTCGGCCCACGGACTCGAACAGTTCAACGAACCCTTGGGTGACCATGGGCCATGCGAAGCGCTCCGCACAGCGCGCGTACGAGGCCTCTCCCATCGCACGGCGCTGCGCCGTTGTGGACCCGATGAACGCCACCACGGCCGCGTACAAGGCATCGGCATCCCCACTGGGCAGCAAGTGGCCGTTAGAGGCATCCACCAGCTCGGCGGTGGCTCCCACGTCGCTTACGATGATCGGTCGGCTGCGGGCCATGGCCTCCAACACCACGGTAGGCATGCCTTCGAAACGCGTTGGCAGGATGAAGGCATCGCACTCCGAATAAAGGCGGAACAGTTCCTCATCCTCGACCCGTCCGAGCAATACCACGTTCGCCGGTACTCCTTCGGCCTGGATCGCAGCGCGCAACGGACCGTCGCCGGCCAGCTCGAACCGCACCTGGTCCACACGCCCTTCGCGCTCCAGCCTGCGCGCCACGGCCAACAGCAGGTCCAGCCCCTTGTTGAAGGCGAATCGGCCCACGAAGAGCATGCGCAGGGGGGGGCTGCCGGGTACGTACGCCACCGCGGGCGGCACATCCACCGCGTTGGGGATCACCTGGACCCGTGCCCGGGAGTTCCGTACTTCCCGTTGAAGGATGCCGGTGAGCAGGCCACCCAACGAGACCACCACCGCACTGCGACGCGCCATGTACCGCACCGCCTTTCGGAACGGCGTTCCAAGCCAACGTTCCTTGCGGGTGAGGCCTTGGTACATCTCCAACCCGTGGGGGTGCATGATCAGGCGATCGGTGAACCGGTCGATGCCCTTCCACACACAGAACCCTTGGGACAGGATCACATCGGGTCGCAGCCGGTCGAGCTCCCTGGCCACGCGGCCGCTGTACCTCCATAACTCGCCCAGATAGAAACGTTCGGTATCCAAGGGAGCGATGGCCACCTCCTCGATCCCGAGCCCACGGTCGAAGAGGCCCGGCTGATGCGGATGGATCACCGTGAGCCGAACGCGCCCTGTGGCGGCGAGGTGCTCGGCCAACAAGCGTGAATGCCGTTGCATGCCGCCCATCGCCTGCGGAAAGACGCCATCGGTGCAGAGTACGACGTGGATCACACCCGGTGCAGGATCTCTTCCTTCAGCAGCGTGGCCACGCCTTCGTCGATGCCCCAGCGGGGTTCCCAGCCGGTCACGCGTTTGAGTTTTTCCACGTCGGCCAGCAGGTGCATGCGCTCCACCTTGCGGACCCGTGCAGGGTCCACTTCGATCGTGAGCGGTTCGCCGAGCTGGCGCGCGAAGGCATCCACGATCTCGCGTACGCTGTACTCGATACCCCGGCCGATGTTGAACACCTCGTGCCCTCCGGTATGCGCGCGGAGCAACGCACCCATGGCGCGGCTCATGTCCTCGGTGTGGATGAAATCGCGCTTGGGATCGAGGTTGCCGAGCTTGAGCGTGCGCGCACCCGCCAAGACCTGCTTCTGGATCTCGGGGATCAGGTGCGGGTTGGTCTCGTTGGGGCCGAACGCATTGAAGAAACGGCCGATGATGGTGGCGATCCCCGTACGCAGGTGGAATTCGCTCACGAGCTTCTCCGTGGCCAGCTTGGTGATGCCATAGATGTCCATCGGACCGGTGGCGTGGGTCTCACTCATGGCGCCATCGGCGATGGGGTACACCGCTGCCGTACTGGCCACGAACACCTGTTCCACGCCCGCCCGCTCACACGCATCCAGCACGTTGATGGTCCCCAGGATGTTGATCTCCGAGGCCTCCACCGGATGCTGGTTGCAGTAGGGGATGAAATGGACGGCCGCCAAATGCAGCACACGTTCGGGCGCCACGGCGGTGAGGGTGCGCACCACCCCTTCCCGATCGCGGATATCCACGTGGTGGAACCGATCATCGGGTACGGCGGCCAGATGTCGAAGGCCGAACGAGAGGTTGTCCAGTACATGCACCTCATACCCTTCCTGCTGCAAGTGGGTGCTGAGGGCTGAACCGATGAAGCCCGCTCCTCCGGTGATCAATACGCGTGTTCCGTTCGCCATGGCAGCCGCGAAAATACGGGGTATGGCGCCAACGAACGCGTTAGCTCAGCGCCTGCAGGATCCGCCGGTAGGCCGTATCGAAGGCGCTCTTGGTGAGGTGGTCGGCAGCATAAGCCCGCAACAGCGCCCGTCGGGCATCGCCGGTACGCTCCAGCGGGGGGAGCGCAGTGCCTTCGTCCCAGACCAGCCCGAGATCGTTCGCGCGTACCGTGGTACTGAAGTCGCCGATGTGGGCCGAGATGAGGACGGGCAGCCCCGCCGCAAGGTATTCGGCGAACTTGGTGGGCGACGCCACCCTGTTGGTGATCGTATCCTCGCGGATCATCAACCCATGGTCACATCCGGCCAGGATCGCGGCCACGTCAGCAGGTTTGGCCCAGCGCACCTCCACCCTTCCGGGGAACCGCGTCTTCAGCGCTTGGTTGTTCGCATCGGGCTTGGACAGGAACAACACCCGCAGCCGGGGTTGCGCCTCAAGCAGGGGCACCAGCAGGCGCTTCAACAGCTCGAAGGACTGCCAGCCGGCCGTACTGCCGCTGTAGACAAGGGCCACCTCGTTCCGCACCGCAGGGTCGTTCACGGCAGACCCTGTGGAGGTCCGGAGGCCTTGGGTGATGGTCCGGGCATGATCCGTGCCGAGCGCACAGGGGATCACCACGTATTCCTCGCCCTTCCAACCGTACCGCTCGCGCCAATGATCCACCAGTGCATGGCTCACCGCAAGGCGCATGTCCGAGTGGTGGATGGCGCCATGCTCCAAGGGTCTGCACTGGGCGATCAGGGCATCATCGTCGATCAGCCGGTATTCTTCCCATTCCGCGGCATAGGCTCCACGCCCATCGAAGCATACCCGGCGGCACAGTCCCATGCCCCGCATCCGTTGGGCCATCCATGTGGCGAAGACCCCGCGCGCGATGATGCCCGATGGACGCGACCAACAACAGGCCCAGGCCAACAGCACCAGGTTCCAACGCCAGAAGCGCATCTTGGGCACCATGGGAAGTACCCATGCCGACGGTGCATGGGCATGGATGGCACGGCGCGTGGCGAAGTATCCTCTACCACTGACCAGCGCCACCAGGCGTATGCGTTGGCCATCCAAAGCCTGCATGTGGTCCACCACATCGGTGACCTGGCTCCAGTACACGCCCGAAGGCTGATCGTTGTAGGTGAAGTAGAGGATCACCGGATGGCGGACAAAGCTTCGAACACGCGTTCGGTGGCATGGCCATCCCATTTCTCGGGGATGCGCCCTTCCTTGAAGGTGCCGTCGTGGATGCGCGCGATCATGGCCCGCATGGCATCCACATCGAAGGTCATCAGTTCGTTGGTGCCCTCGGTCACCGTTACGGGCCGCTCGGTGTTGGGCCGCACGGTGAGGCAAGGGATGCGGCGGAAGGTGGTCTCTTCCTGGATCCCTCCGCTATCGGTGATGACGAAGGCGCACGTGGCGATGAGCTTCTGGAAGGCGAAGTAATCCATCGGCTCACCCAGATGCAGGCCCTTGACCGCCATGAGGCGCTCGTGCAGGCCGAAGCGTTGCAGGTTGCCGAGTGTGCGTGGATGCACGGGGAACACCACTGGATGATCCTTCGCCACGTGTTCGATGAGGTGTACGAGGTCGTTCAAGCGATCGGGATCGTCCACGGTGGCCGGGCGATGGATCGTCATCAGCACCTGGCCTCCGCTTCCGAGACCCAGCCTTTCCAACACATCCGAGGCTTGGATCCGATCCTCGAAGGCCACCAGCGTATCGATCATGGTGTTGCCGGTGAAGTGGATCCGTGCGGGGTCCACGCCTTCTGCCAAGAGGTTGTCCGTGCCACTGGGTTCGGTGACCAGGAAGGTCTCCGTGATGCGATCGGTGAGGATCCTGTTGATCTCCTCCGGCATGCCCCGGTCGTTGCTCCGCAGACCGCTTTCGAGGTGAACCAAATGGATGCCGCATTTATTGGCGGTGATGGCTGCAGCAAGCGTACTGTTGACATCGCCCACCACCATCATGGCATCCGGCTTCTCCTCCTGCACCACCCGCTCCAGACCGAGCATGATGTGGGCCATCTGGGTGTTCGGGGTGCCGGGGTGGATCCCGAGCCAATGATCGGGAACCAGCCCGAACTGCTCGAAGAACACGGTGCTCATACGATCGTCGAAATGCTGGCCGGTGTGCACCAGCTTCACCTCCCAATCGCCACGGGCAGCGGCCACGGACCGCATCCGGGTCACCTTGATGAAATTCGGCCGTGTCCCCACGACCACCAACAGTTTCTTCATCATGCGGGGATCGGTGCGAAGATGCGCAGACTAACGCGAACTCAGGCACGCTGATGCCGACCCCGATGGCGCAGCCGACCGAACGCCCGGGCCAATGTATCGGTGGTGCGGAAGCCCAGGATCCTGAACCAAAAGGTGTACAGGGCCGTGGTAGCCGACGCTCTGTCCGGCACGAAACCCTTGGGCATCACCGCATTGAACAAGGCATAGGCTTCCGTCGGCTCCTGCTTGGCCAACACCCGTATGGCCATGAACAACACTTGGTCGGCGGTGGATATCTCCTGCTGGTATCCCTGCGGGTCGGTGGCGTGCAGATGTTCCCTGATGGCCCGGCGCAAGGCGATGTAGCGTTTCCAATTCTCACTCAAGCCCGTGCGGCTGATGGAGCCCTGACTTCGTTTCAGCACCAGGCTGCTCACGTGCGGGTCCCAACGGACGGTGGCTCCGTTCTTCAACATCCGGAACATCAGTTCGTAATCCTGACTGCTCAATTGCTCCTCGTTCCAACCGCCCACCGCTTGTATGCTGGAGCGCTTGAACAGGTCGGCACTGGTGGTACCCAGCTGGGTCCGTAGGAGTGCCATCCACACCTTGTCGGCGGTGCTGGTGATCTTCTCCTCACGGCCGTCCTCGTACACATTGAGGAAATCGGCCACGATGATATCGGGCATGTCCGTGGCCTTGGCCAGGTCGACCTGTCGGAAGATCTTGTCGGTGAGGATGGCATCATCCGCATCGAGGAACTGAACGTACTCCCCCGTGGTGTTGGCCAATCCGATGTTACGCGCCGCACAGGCACCGCGTCGCGGCCCGCCCACCCATCGGAAGCGCCCGGGGTAGGACCGTTCCAGGGCCTCCAGCTTCGCCCGGGTACCATCGGTGGAGCCATCGTCCACGGCGAAAACATCGAGGTCCGCGTAGGTCTGGTCCATTACCGAGCGCACGGCCACCTCCACATGATCCTCCACGTTGTAACAAGGTATGATGACGGACACACGCATGGGCTCAGCGGTTCAAAGTACGGCCCCTGATCGGAACCGCACAAGCGCAGGCCCCCATGCTCCTTCAACGCAGAGGCGCAGAAGACGCCCAGGCACGCAGAGCAGGTGAGCGTAGCACCGACCACTTTGGAGGCAGAGGATCCGCAAGCGGATCAACGATCACGTAGCTCCCTACCGCTGTTCGGCATCGGCGAGGATGCGGTCCACGAAGCGATGGAACACCGCGCGCGCCTCGAAGCCCTCCGCCCACGCGGCCCGCACGCCCGCCCGGAAGTCCGCACCGGACATCGGCCCGGCCTTGAACCCCTCCAGCAGGGCGGCCACCTCACCGGCCGTGGGATCCTGCGCGAGCAGCACACCCGTTCGCCCGTCCATGAGGTCGCGCACGCCACCGGAGTCCGCCGCGACCACCGGTATGCCGAAGCTCGCAGCCTCCTGGGCGGCAACGGCCACGCCACCTTCGAGCCGGGCGAGGTGCACGAACACATCCACCGGATGCGTGCGGTACCACGCCATGATTTCGGCGTTCTGCGCCATGCCCTTGAACTCCACCTGTACATGGGCGGGCAGCTTCGCGGCCGCCTCACGCACTCGCTCCTCCTCCACCCCACCTCCGAAGTGGACCCACTTCACCGGCGTGCGTAACTGGGCGAGGGCCTCTACCAGCAGCAGCACACGCTTACGCGGGATCAGGAACGAACAACTGACCACCTTCAGAGGACCCGTGGGATCATGCGGCCCCGGACCATGATCGGTGGTACCCAAGCGCGCCAAGGTGAATCGGTCCGCAAGGCGTGGATGGCGATGCTGCAGATGCTCCATGCCCGTGCGCGATGCGCAGTGAACGCGCTCCACATGACGGAGCTGGAAGGATCGGAACGGGATCCAGCCGTTGGTGTTCTGTTCCTCGTAGATATCGAACCCATGCGCACGGCTGAAGAAACGCAGTCCGGGGAACGCGCGGCGTACGATGCCGAGCACCGTGGTCCAATCGTGTGTCCAATAGGCATAGACCACCACCCGCCCCGGATCATAGTGCGGCATCACATCGCGCTTGAGCACCTCCGCACGGTGGATGAACTGCGCGATACGGGCACGCAGATACGGCCATTGCGCCTTCAGGATCCGCCACGATGGCGCGTCCTTCATCAAGGAACCGATGAGCTCCGCCACCACACCGAAATGGCGCATCATGCCCACCACACCCGCGCTGGCGAACGGATCGCTCACCGGCAACCGTACCTCGGCATTGGCAGGGATCGGACGCAAGGCCCCTTCGGGATGCTCCGGAAAGATCACCACCCGCTCGAACCTTTCGCAAAGCACGGGCAGCTCGTTCTCCAAGAAAGCTTCGCGGAAGCCGTAAGGGAAACGCGTGGTGAACAGCCAGAGTTCCTTCATCGCCACATAGCGCGACCCACGAGGGCCGAGGATAGCAAGTAACGCCATTTCTCCCATGTCC
>CAUJED010000080.1:0-43989 GCA_963169535.1 Bacteroidota bacterium
CCTTCGCAGGTGAGGTGTACGATGTACGCGGGTACGCCTGTGTAGCTGGCCATGTCCGCGAACCGGTGACTGGCCTCGGCCTCGGTGATCTCGGGCTGGCTGAGGTAGTGGTACAGCGGCGAGAGCTTGCCTTCGCTTCGATGCTTCTGCACGAGGTAGTCGATCATGTCGCCGTTGGTGGCGTGTACGATCACCATGCCGCCGTGCTCCTTCACCTCCTGCATCAGGCCCACCATCTGGCGGTCGTCGATCATGAGCGCACCCTTGTACGCCATGAAGGTCTTGAAGCTGGTGATGCCCTCCTGCTCGATCATCTCGCGCACCTCCTTGCGCGTGTCGTCGTTGAAATCGGTGACAGCCATGTGGAAGCTGAGGTCGCCGAAGAGGTTGCCTTCCATGCGGCCCTGCCAGCTTTCCAGTGCATGCCGCAGGCTCTTGCCCTGTGTTTGAAGGATGAAGTCGATGACGGTGGTGGTACCGCCGTGCAGCGCGGCGAGCGTGCCGGTCTCGTAGTTATCGCTGCTGAAGGTGCCCATGAAGGGCATGTCCAGGTGTACGTGCGGATCGATGCCGCCGGGCAACACGAACTGGCCTTTCGCATCGATCACTTCCGCGCCCGGTGCTGACAGGTCGTGGCCGATGGCCTTGATGTGTTCGCCTTCGATAAGGACGTCCGCACGATGGAAATCAGCGGCGGTGACGACGGTTCCGTTCTTGATGAGGAGTGCCATGATCGTTCGTATTGGTGCGACTTTCCGGAGGTCGATCAATTGTGCAGCAGGTTGCTGCACAATTTCATCCGCGCCGCCTTTTTCCGGGTTTCTTCTCCAGTTCTTTCTCGATCTGTGCGGCGGTGGGCAGCAGGCGCTGCAGCTTCCGCGGCAGTTCAGCCACGAGCCTGGTGCTCCACTGCGAAACACCGATGGGCTTGTTCGTGCCCCGCAGCGCGTACTCCACGGTGAGCTTCTTCGCGCCCTTGCAGAGAAGCAGGCCGATGGTCGGTTGGTCGTCCGCATGGCGCAGCTCGGCGTCCACCGCGCTGAGGTAGAACCCCATCTTGCCCACGTACTCCGGTTTGAACGCGCCCATCTTCAGGTCGATCACCACGTAGCAACGGAGCCGCACATGGTAGAAGAGCAGGTCCATGTAGTAGTCCTCCCCTTCCACCTCCATGTGGAACTGCCGCCCGAGAAAAGCGAAGCCCACGCCCAGTTCGATGAGGAATTTCTGCACATGCTCCACCAGCCCCTGCTCCAATTCGCGCTCCCGCGCATTCACGGCAAGGGTGAGGAAATCGAAGGTGTAGGGATCCTTCAGGGTCTGTTGCACGAGGTCGGAGCGGCCGGGTGGCAGCGTGCGCTGAAAGTTGGTGATGGCCTTGCCATGACGCTTGTGCGCCCGGGCCGCGATCTGCAGCGAGAGCACCGAGCGGCTCCACCCGTGACGCACCGCAGCGGCCGCGTACCAGAGGCGGTCCTCGGTGCGCTTGACCTTGTCGAGCAGCACCAGGTTATGCGCCCATGGCAATTGTGCAGCAACCTGCTGCACAATTGAGGGGTCGGGATAGGCATCGGCGAAAGCCCGCATGTAGAGCAGGTTCCGCGGGGACAGGCCCGTCATCTCCGGGAACTCGGCGAGCAGGTCGGCACCCAGGCGGTCCACCACTTTGCTCCCCCAGCCTTCCTTCCGCTGGCGCAGGAGGATCTCCCTCCCGATGTGCCAATAGAGCTTGATCAGCTCGCTGTTCACCGACAGCGCGGCCTTCACCTGCGCCTGACGGATATGATCCTTCAAGACGGTGAGGAAGCGCGGGTAACCGGCTGGGACCACCCTGCGCGCTGGTCGTTTTACTGGCGTGCGCGGCATGTTGCCAAAGTAGAGAATGCGGCCCGTACAAACGGTGGTGACAATGATCGCAATTGTGCAGCAGGTTGCTGCACAATTACGATCGATAGCGCATCAACGCCCAGTACACCACGAACGCGACGGCCGTTCCACTGAACCACGAGAGCTGGTAAAGTACTTCCAGCGGTTTCACCCAGTAGCCGATGATGGCCACCGCCACACCCGCGACAAGTGCGATGATGGCGGCGGTGTTCACCCCCGCGTACCGGCCATCCACCATGTACAGTTCCGCGAGCACCAGTTCGCGTTTGCGCACCACGAAGTAGTCGCACAGCAGAATGCCCAGCACCGGACCGAGCAAGCCGCTGATGAAGATGAGGATGCCGCTGATCTCGTTCATGAGCCACCACGGGCAGATGAGGATGCCCACGAAACCAGCGATCACGCCGCCCACGCGGAAACTGATGCGCTTCGGGAAAAGGTTGCTGAAGGCGTTGGCCGGTGCGATCACGTTCGCCGCGATGTTGGTACTGAGCGTGGCGATGAGCATCGCGACCTGCGCGAAGATGACCACGCCCGGGCTCTTGAACTTGTCCACCAGCGATACCGGGTCCCACGGGGCATCCTCGGCGATGAGCACATCATCGAAGGCCACCACGGCCGCACTGGTGACGAAGATCCCCACAAAGGAGTAGAAGAGCATGGTGCCCGGCAGGCCGATGAACTGCCCGGCGAGCTGGTCCTTCTGGCTCTTCGCGTGGCGCGTGATGTCCGATATGCTGATGGACATGGTGGCCCAGAAGCCGACCATGGCGGTGAACCACATGAGGTATTGCCAAAACCCGACCTCGCGCGCGCTGGTGCCGCCGGCCTTGAACTCCAACAGGGCGGACTCGTTGCCCTTGCCGTCCCTGAACTGCACCTGCACTTCGCTGTCCGCACCGATGTTCACCGCGGTCAAGGCCGAGACGATCGGCACCCATTCGGCCGGTCGGCTCTCGCGTTGCTTCGTATGGATCAGTCGATAGTGCGTGGCCTTGGGTGTGCCGTCCGTGTTCAGGAGCGGCGATAGGCCGAGGGTGATCCCCGGCGCATCCGCGTATGGCAGCACCTCGATGGTGGCCTGCTGCAGTTGCTTCCCTTGATCCAGCACCTGGGTGAAGCCGCCCGCGCTCCTTGCCCCCCAGACCAGCAGGACCACGCCGATGAGGATCAGGATCGGTGCGCTCCAATCCTCCAGCCAGCGGATGCTCTCGGTGCCTTTCCAGATGAACCAGATGTTGATCAGCCAGAACACGCCGAAGCAGATGAACTTGCCAATGGTCAGCGCAACTTCTCCATCCTGACCGGTCGCGGCATTCCAAATGGAATAGATGGCCAAGCCACCGATCCACGTCTGCACACCGAACCAGCCGCAGGCCACCACGGCACGCACGAGGCTCGGGATGTGGATGCCCACCGTGCCGAACGCCGCCCGCCCCTGCACGGGGAACGGAATGCCGTATTTCACTCCGGCATGTCCGTTGAGCACCATGGGGATCGTGATCACCAGGTTGGCCAGGCCGATGATCACCAACGCCGCCTGCCAGCTCAAACCGGCCCGCATCATGTACGAAGCCAGCAAGTATGTGGGGATGCAGACCGCCATGCCCACCCAGAGCGCGGCCAGGTTCCACCTGTTCCATGTGCGCTTCTCGGGCGGAATGGGCGCAAGGTCCGGGCTGTAGAGCGGGGAACGGGTGATGTCTTCCATCCGACCAGCTAATTGGAAGATCCGCTCATTAGCTGATCACATGCACGCTTCATCCGCGATGCTGATCGCCTTGCTGATGATCTCAAGGCCCTCGTCGATCCCCGCCTCGTCGATGCACAATGGCGGCGCCACGAAGATCCAGTTCCAGCGCACGAAGGTGAACATGCCGAGCTCGTTGATCTTCGCCGCGACCTTGTTCATCACGCCCATTTGGTCGGGTGTAGCGTTCCACGGCGCCATGGGCTCCTTGGTCTTGCGGTCCTTCACCAGCTCGATGCAACCCAGCAGCCCGGTATTGCGGAAGTCGCCGATGCTCGGGTGCTTCTGCGCCAGTTCGGCCACACGCTTATCGACGTACCTGCCCATGCGTGCCGCATTGTTGACCAGGTCCTCGTCCTCGTAGATCGCCAGCACCGCATTGGCAGCCGCACACGCCACCGCATGTGCGCTGTACGTAAGTCCGATCGGTAGTGGCTTCTCATCGAAGTGCTTCACGATCTCTTCGCGCACGATCAATCCACCGAGCGGGATGTAGCCCGCGGTGATGCCTTTCGCCATGCACATCATGTCCGGCACCACCCCGTGGTGGTCGATGCCGAACCACTTCCCGGTTCGTCCGAAGCCGCTCATCACCTCGTCGCAGATCGTCAAGATGCCGTAGCGGTCGGCGATGGCCTTCACGCCCTTCCAATAGCCGGGCGGGTACTTGATGCAGCCGCTGCTGCCGCTCTCCCCTTCCATCATGATCGCCGCGATGGATCCCGGTCCTTCGTACTTCACGATGCGTTCCAGATGCGCCAGCGCGTTCTCCGTGCATTCCTCCGGCGTCCGGCTGTTCCAAGGGCAGCGGTAGAAATACGGGTTCTCCACGTGGATGATGTTCGGAACACCCTGGCTATCGTGCGGCAGCCCGCGCGGATCACCACCTGCTGATAGCGCACCGTAGGTGGCACCGTGATAGCTCTGGTACAACGTGATGATCTTGTGACGGCCGGTGTACAAGCGGGCCAGCTTCATGGCGTGCTCCACCGCCTCCGTGCCGCCGTTGGTGAAAAAGGTGCGGTTGAGCGAACCCGGGGTGATCTCCGCCAGCTTCTTCCCGAGCTTCCCGCGCGCCTCGGTGATCATGCCCGGATGCACGTAGCTCACCTCGGCCATCTGCCTGGCCACCGCCTCCGCCACCTTCGGATGACCGTGTCCGATGTTCACGTTCATCAGCTGCGAGCTGAAGTCGATGTAGCGTTTACCGCTCCGTTCGTACAGGTAGATGCCCTTCGCTCGTTCTATGTTCAAGGGCGAGAGGCCGCTCTGCTTGCTCCAGGAGAAGATGGTATGCTCGAGGTTGTCCTTGAGGATCTCGGCGGGGTTGGTCGTTGTCAAAGTGCTCATACTATGGTTCGTGTTGGAACGCAGATGACGCTGATCAAGCATGATGGTCACAGATAATGCACGAATAACGGCCTCAGATCAGTGCCCATCTGTTCGATCCGCGTCATCTGCGTTCTATTCTCAGCTCATCCAATTCGTCTTCCCTTCCGGGTTCCACTTCGTGGTGGTCTTCTTCATCTGGGTCCAGAACTCGATGGAGCTCTTCCCGGTGATGTCGCAGGTACCGAACTTGCTATCGTTCCAGCCGCCGAAGCTGAAGGGCTCGCGCGGCACGGGTACGCCGATGTTCACGCCGATCATGCCGGCCGAGGCGCGTTCCATGACCTGCCTTGCAAAGCCACCGCTCTGCGTGAAAACGGCCGCAGCGTTGCCATAGGGGTTCGCGTTCTCGATGGCGATGGCCTGGTCCAGGTCCTTGGCGCGCACGATGCTGATCACCGGTCCGAAGACCTCTTCCTGCGCGATGCGCATATCGGTGGTCACGTGATCGATGATCGTGGGGCCCAGGTAATAGCCATCCTTCGCACCACCTTCCACGGTCGGATCACGCCCGTCGAGCAGCACCTTGGCACCCGCCTTCTCCGCTTCGGCGATGTACCCTGTGATGCGCTCGTAGGCGGCCTTGCTGATCACCGGACCGAGGTTCCTGCCCGGCACGAGCTTCTTCGCTTCCAGGATCATCTGCTGGATGATGGGGTCCACCGCACCCACCCCCACCATCTGTGCTGCGGCCATACAGCGCTGGCCAGCACAACCGCTCATGCTGGCCACCACATTGCTCGCGGTCATCTCCAGGTGCGCATCGGGCAGCACGATCAGGTGGTTCTTCGCCCCCCCCAGGCACACGGCGCGTTTCAAGGTGCTCGTCGCACGCACGTACACGATCTTGGCCACCTTGGTGCTTCCCACGAAGCTCACGGCCTTGATCCCCGGGTGGTCGCAGATGGCTTCCACGATCGCGCGGTCGCCGTTCACCACGTTGAAGACCCCATCGGGCAGTCCTGCTTCCTTCAGCAGCTCGGCGATGCGGATCGCGCTGATCGGCACCACCTCGCTCGGCTTCAGGATCATGGTGTTCCCGAGCATCAGTGCGTTGGGGATGGTCCAGTGCGGCACCATGTTCGGGAAGTTGAACGGCGCGATGCTGGCCACCACGCCCAGGGGCTTCCGCTCAATGCGGCACTCCACGCCCTTGCTCACCTCGAGCAGTTCGCCCTGCACCAGTTGCGGCAGGCTGCAGGCGAACTCGCACAGCTCGGCGCTCTTATCCACCTCGGCGTACGACTCGTCCATGGTCTTGCCATTCTCCGTGTGTACGAGAACGGCTAATTCTTCCCTGTTCTTCAGCAGCAGTTCGCGATAGCGGAAGAAGATCTGCGCGCGCTCCTTGATCGGCGTGCCGCTCCACGCCGGGAATGCGGCTTCGGCGGCTTTCACGGCTTTGTCCAGGTCATTGGCCGTGCTCAGGAGCACCGTACTGATCAGGCTACCGTCCAGTGGGGAACGGACATCCATCCGTTGCTGCCCGTTGGCATCGGGTTTCCCGGCGATGTAGTTCGTGGTCTCGTTGTATTTCAAGGTCTGCGTGGGCATGGCTCTCGATCTTGTATCCGTCTAAGATAAGTGGGAAAGCGAACGAGCCACCGCATTTCCACGGCATCTACCTTAGCAGGCCGAATCCATCCCGCACATGCCCTCCGTAGACATCCTCTCCAAAGTGGACCTCCAGATGCTCGACAACGCCATCAACGTGGTCAAGCGCGAGATCGACACCCGGTACGACCTTCGAGGCACCAACAGCACCATCGAATTGGACAAGAAGGCCCTGACCATCAAGCTGAGCACCGAAGACCACTTGAAACTGGACGCCGTGCTGGACATCTTGTTGGAGCGCAGTGGCAAGCAGAAAGTGGACGTTCGCAGCTTCGATCTGAAGGAGGAGCCCGTGCCGAGCGGAAAGACGTTATACCGCATCATCAAAGTGAAGCAAGGCATCGAACGCGAAACGGCCAAGAAGATCGTGAAAACCATCAAGGACAGCGGCCTGAAGGTGCAGCCCCAGATCATGGACGATCTGATCAGGGTGAGCGGAAAGAAGATCGATGACCTCCAAGCCGTGATGGCGCTCTGCCGTGAGAAGGATTTCGAGCTTCCGCTCCAATTCGACAATATGAAGAGTTGATCCGGGCATCGAAAAACCCCGTACGTGCGTCTTCCCGGTACTAACCGGATCCGATGCGCACGATACGCCCCGCTTTGCTGCTTCCAGGTCTACTCATCCTGGCCTCACTCTCGGCCACGGCACAGACCTATTTCTACATCCACTCCATCGCGGTGGAACCCGCACAGCCCACCAACATGGATGTGATCACCATCGCGTTGAACGGGGACTTGTCCAGTACGGGATCGTCGATCAGCGATGCGAGTTGGGAGCTCGCAGGCAATACCGTACACATCACACTCACCGCAACGAACGACATCGGCATGGACATCCTAGTGCCCCACACCGAGGAGTTCGTGATCGGGACGCTGCCGACCGGGACCTACAACATCCTCGTGGACGGTGCCTTCATCGACGATTCCGCGCCCATACCACAGCATGTATTCGAGGTGAGCGGCGAAGGACCGGACTGCAGTGTACTAACGGTGGAGTCCATCCGCTGGTCCAGCTTCACGGATACTGCGATCGTGGTACACCTGACCAGTACCGAGATCGGCTTCTCCTACCCTGGCTTCGTCCTGCTGAGCGACCAGGGCGATACCCTTGCCGTTGAAACGCCCGATCTATTCGCGATCGGCATGGAAAGCACACACATCCTCCGGGTACACCCCGATGCCACCTTCCCAACGGGCCCATTCAACGCTACACTTCATCTCTGGACAGGCTTCTTCAGCGAATTGGCCTGCACTTGGCCGATCACCGTGAACCTGTGCCCAGCACAGGAATGCGTAATGGTGAACCCCTATCTACAGAACACCGGAGGAGCCATCGCCATAGGCACTTTCACCTGGACGATCAGGAACGGCGCGGATATCATCGCTACAGGACAATTCGAGTTGACCGATCTGCAACAGATGGACCAAGTCAGTATCTGCCTGGCTCCTGGAAACTATAGCATGTCCGTTCTTCCTGATCAGGAACCCACAGGTGGCCAACTCAGCTTTGGCCTTTTCGATGAATGGCACATGGCAGGCCCAGTGACCTACCTCGCCAGCGTTCCCCCAGGCGATGCGCCGTTCTCCATACTGGAGTCCTGTTCAAGCGTTGGAAATGGCATTGGAACGGTCCAGGCTGAACCCGAATTCATCGTGACATCAACGGCGGATGGCTTGCTGGTGAGCACACCCACCGGCAAAAGGCTTGGGCAGGTGCGGCTCTATGACAGCCGTGGGACATTGGTGGAAAGCGGCACCGGCATGGGCGATCGGATCCTATTGACCCCGTCTTCAAGCGGTGTCCATCTGGTACAGGCCCGTGGGTACATCCAGCGCGTGGCATTCATCGCACCATAGCGGACATCTCAAAACGACCTTCAAGAGGGGTCCCTGTTGCACCGCTATTCCGCAGAAGCCATACCGGTTCCTGTATGGACGGGGTGCAGGTTCATGTCGTTCGGCGCAGAGCTGGGGGAACAGTAAGCCGAGAACGTATCACCGGATCTCAACACGGTCTTTTCCGGCAACGGCGAAGCCCGCCTTACGGGGCGGGCTTCTCATGTTCCCGATCTTCGAGCTTACGGGCTCGAACGGGGACCTTGTAATGCCACTGGGCCGGTGTCCTCTGGATCGGGTATGCCGTGGATCCTTCTGTTCGGGATCGCTGAGTTGGATACGGTCATCTTCCCGGAAAAGTTTCAGTTAGGACGATCGGCCCCTCTTTGTCAAGCCACGATCCGGGCATGGTGGTATCAGTCCAGCATTCAAAGGATCGTATTCCCCTTCAAGAACAACACGAAAATGAATGTCATGAGGAAATGATGCAGAAGGAGCAAGGACGAAACCACGGTGAGCACGGTCTTGCCGTTGGCATTCAACTCCGGGAATAGCCTCTTGCTATTCATGGCGATGATCGGCAATGGCACGGTAGCCAACAGAAAGGTGATCGCGACGGTCTTGAACAGAACCACGTTGTCCAACAACCCGAAGAACAGGTGGGCATAATAGAATACGAACCCAAGGAAGGACAACAACCCCAACCTAAGGAAGGTACGCGCTTCAGTCACCATTTTGGATCTGTTTTCCATTTCAATAGACGGCCCCTCTTGATCGGGTTGCGTCCAATACGCGTTTAACGTTGAAAAAAGAATAATGTTCAGACCGGGACCCTACGGCTGTCCACGGCCTCTTCGCCCCACCCGCCACAGGCCCGCGAAGGCCAGCATACATCCGGCCGCGAACCATGGCCATGTATGATCCCAAGCATCGGACAGACCCGTTCCCGATGGCCATGCCGGGGCGCTGGGGCCAGTTGTAGGATCCAGTGCTCCGGTCCATTGGCCGGACACGAAAGACAGGATGATGAGCACGGCCCCGGAAACGAGCAACGTCCATGTCCATTCGTCCACGAGCCCTTCAGGCATGATGGCCTGCCCCCGCAACAGCAGGACAGCAAGCACGATCAAACCCACCGACACGGTAATGGGCGCCCACACAGGCCCCACCCACGGCACGGGGATCAGGAACAGGAGGTCGGGCTCCGTGAGGGAGGCGGGCCAGTCCAGCAGCACCTTCAACCATACGTAGTAGAAGATGTCCCAGACCCCGAAGCCGTAGCAGAACCAGGCGAAACGCCCCAGGGCGGAGCGCGTCACCAGGGCGGCGGGGGCCAGCAGCATCACCAGAGTGGCGAACTCGCGGCCCACCTCCGTGGCCACCAGGCCGGGGTCCATGGGCACCAGCGGGAAACGGAAACCATCGGGGTAGTACAGCGCCCGCAGGTACACCACCACGGCACTCTCCAGAAAGGCCATGGCGATGAAGAACACCGTCATCCACACCCAAAGTCGCTTGGTGGCGGGATCCATGGCCTCAGAGGGTCAGTTCCGCCAAGAGGCCGCGGTGGTCGCTGCCGGGGATGTGCACAGTGCGCAAGGCCGCGCAGCCGACCTCCGGCGACACCAGCACATGGTCCAGCGGGATGGCGGCCAGGGGCCCCAGCGCCGGCCAGGTGCGTTGGAAGGCTCGGGTGGTGCTGCGCAGACCTGTACGTCCACAGAATCGCGCGAAGGCCGTGTCCCACGGCACGGTGTTCAGGTCACCCACCAGGATGGTGGCCTCCTCGATGCACGCGAGGTGAGCGCCCAACAGTTCCAATTGCACGTTCCGCCTGCGGAAATGTTCGTAGCTGATCGGGGAGGTGGCGTGCACCGCCAGCAAACGCACCGATCTACCGGCCATATCGATGCGAGCTTCGATGAACGGAGTACCTTCCACCTCCAGCAGTTCCACCTTCTGGAAAGGCCGTTTACTGAACAGGGCGACCCCATAGCAGTTGTTGCGTGGTTCAAGGTGTGCGTACGGGTGGCTCGCGACCAGCCCTTGCAACAGGGCCTCGGCCCACTCAGCCCCCACCTCCTGTACGCTGATCACATCGGCATCGCTGGCCCGGGCCACCGCAATGGCTTCAGCGAACGCGGTGTTCGGTTGCAGCACGTTCATGTGGAAGATGCGCAACGCCGTGCGTCCGGAACCGGCCTGCTCCACGCTGGCCACCGGTACATGGATGAGCAAGATGGCGACGCCCAACAAGGCCCCCTGCGCCAGCCACCACCGCCGCCACAGTGTACTCGCGGCTGCCAAGAGGCCCAGGGCCAGCGCTAGTGGCACGATGAACGCACGGAACAGCATGGGCAGGTAGGCGTCAGGAGCGAAGGCACCGACCAGGGCCAGGGAAAGTGTGACCACCGTGGCCCAGAGCTCGCGGTACTTAGCGTTGTTCATGGACGGGAAGGCTTGAGGTGATCCGCATCGATCCGCTTGAGCACCAACCATAGGGGCAGGGCACCGATCACGCCGAAAGAAGCGTCCACACAACGCCAGAAGAAGGGAATGCCACGCACCGGGGCCCACAGAAAGGCGAGTGGAAGTACCAGCAGGCAGCACCACAAGCCCCACTCCACCACCCATTTGTTTCGCACGGGATCGCGGTAGGGGCCAATGAAGGCCAGGGCGATCACCACATGGGCGAAGGCGAGCCAGTCGGTGCCGTAGAACAACATGGGATAGGTTGCACCCACCTGGGCCAAGGCCTCGGCCGTACGGGCGGTCCAATCCGCCCAAGGCCCGCCCCATCCGTGTGTGAGATCGGCCAGCCACCGGGTACCCCATTCCAATGGAACGGCGGTAAGGCCGCTCACCAACAAAGCGACCATGAAGAAGATCAACCAGCGGCGGATGTATCGGAGGTCGGCGAGGTTCATGGCCGTACGTTCAAGCCCGCCCCCTTCAATGCCGCCATGGTCCGGTGATCGGCCCAGCTATACTCCTGCCAATGCAGGCCCGCATAGCGCTGCAGGAATCGCCCGCGCTTCTCATCCAACTCGCGCCGGAACTCAGCGGGATCCAGGTGCTCCACCCAGCGCACGCGGTTATTGCGGTGCCGGGCCATCTGGTGCTCCACCTTGTCCAGGTCGGCGTAGAGCAGCGGCAACACCTTGTCGCTCATGTGCAGGTAGTTGTCGATATCGATCTCGCCAGGGTTGTCGTGCCGCAGATTGTAACGTACGATCAGGCTGTCCCAATCCACGGTGGTAAGGCCCACCAGTACCACGAACCAGGCCCAGCCGTTCACCCGGACCAGGTAGAAGAAGCTGCGGCGTTCGCGCACCTTGATGAGCATGGTGATGAGTCCGATGAGCACCAGCACGAGGAACACGACCACCCCCACCCGTTTGTACGCCAGGCCGTGGAACGAGATGTAGTGGTAGTTGCGCAGGAACACCGAGATGCCGAGGATGAAGTTCTGCACCACCCACACCACCGCGAGCCGCTTCAACGTGGCGTTGCGCGGGTGGAAGTTGAGGTTGCCGCGGAACAGGTACAGCAATACCACGATGCTCAGCAGGATGCTGCAGATCAGCGCCCAGGTGCCCTCGTGCACGAACTGTTTCAGGCTGAAATCCTCGGGCACCGTGAAGCCGAACCACACCCAGCCGATGTCGATCGCGTTCACCACGAGCAGGGCGAGGTTCACCAGCACCAGCAGCACCACGCCGGCGCGGCGCTCGCGTTCCAGCGCGTCCATGGCCAGCGGGGCCAGCCACTGCGGTCGGCGGATGCGTACGCGCACCATGGCATCGGTGTATCCCTGCTCGAATCGGGCGGCGAGCTCCGGTGCCATGCGCCGCACCAAGGTGGCGCACACCATCAGAGCGAAGAGGAAGAAGAGCAGGTGCGGGGTGAGCAGCTCTCCAAGCAGGTCGAAGATCCCGTCGAAGAACCCGGCGGTGAGCTGGTCGAACTTCGGGTTGCCAACGCGGTATAGCTGCACGAAGGCCGTTGCCACCAACGCGGGCAGGATGGCGATGCGGGTCCACCGCCATCCACTGCCTGCAGGCGTGTCACCGTCACGCAGCACGGCCAGGCCGTTCCAGCCAGCGGCCGGTGCACTGAAGAAGGCCAGCAAAGCCTGCGGGATGGCGAACGGCACACTGCGCAAGGCAGGCTCGTGTACCAGGCCCGCGAAGAGCACCAGGCCCACCACGGTGGCGGTGATCGCCAGGCTACTGTGATGCACATACACCATGGTGGCGGACACCACCGTTCCGATGTAAGCCACCCGCGCCGGCACCGAGATACCGTTCCAGCCATGGCGCCAGACTGCCAGCGCCATCGCGGCCAGGGGGAAGAGCGTGAGGTTAAGCCCCACCGAGCGGTCCCAGAACAGCCGGTCGAACAACAACGCAAGGAGCAGGACCATGAACAGGGTGGACCAACGGGAACGTGTGGATGTTGCGGACGTGATGGACATGGATGTTCAGGTTCTGGGGATCAAACGTTCAATGGCGTCCAGGTGTGCGCGGAACGCCTTCGCGCCGGTAACGGTGGAACGGTAGCTCGTATTGGGTCGCTTGCCCACAAATCGTTTGCGGACCTGCACATATTTCAGTTCCTCCAGGGCGGCCAGGTGGCTGGCGAGGTTGCCATCGGTCACGCCCAAGAGCTCCTTCAGCCGGGCGTGATCCACCCAATCGTTCACCACGAGTACGGCCATGACCCCAAGACGGACCCGGCTCTCGAAGGCCTTATTGAGCAGTTCGATCATGCGTGCTCCGTGCCACGTTCGTGGCGCAGGTACATCAGCCCTCCATAGAAGATGTGCAGCACCCCGAAGCCAAAGGCCCAGAAGAGCAGCGCGGCCTCCAGCCAGAATAGTGCCAGCAGGCCCAACACCAGCTCGCTCAGTCCCAGCCAACGCACTTCGTCCAAGGTGTACTTGCCCGCATTGAACAGCGCCAGGCCATAGAACACCAAGGTGGCAGGTGCCACCAGACCCGGCAGTCCGTAGAAGAAGAGCGCCAAGCAGAACACCCCGCCCGCGACCAGGGGGACCAGTAAGTTCACCATCAAACGGCGGGCACTGGTATCCCAGAGATCTTGGCCGGTGCGGCGGCTGCGACGCCAGGTGAACCAAAAGGCACCAAGCAAGGCCATGCAGAGCACCAAGCCCGCATCCATCAGTAGGGTCCACCGCAGGTCGTCCGCCGGCACCTGGCCGCGCATGGTGCCATAGGTGAGCGTGTCCGTACCGGCCGCAAGGGCCGCGGTGATGTGGTGGCGCGCCAGGGTGGCCCCCCCGAGGGCCACCACGCCGGCCACCACGCCGCTGAGCCCACTAAGGCTGAGGAAGCGGGTGCTGCGCTCCATCAACCCTCGGATATGGGACAGCTCGTGGGCGGGGTCGTTCTTGATCATTTTCAAAGTACTTTGCACTACAAAGTAACGTGATCCGGGAAGACCTATTGTATCCGGCCACGAAAAAAAAAGGACCTCATACGGCTCCGCAGCTCGCCGGGGCCGCCCACGCCGGTGCATCCGCCGCGGGGGTGCACGGCGTCACACGTTGGATCCCATACGCCGACGCGGCTCAAATAGCGATCTCCAGAACGAAGGAACCCGAGGCTAATTTTCGGTCGGGCACAGCCTATGGATCATCGCGTAGCGGTGTCTACGGGATCCGTTCTATGCGAAGCATGAGCGGATCCGGGTGGTGAAGAAGGGTGAAAGTGAAGAGGAGAAGAAGCGCAGAGGAGAAAAAGGGAAGAAGTGGAAATGGTCGTGGCTTCCTCGCCACTTCACCTGCCCACTACCAAGTGGAACAGACCGCTTCTTCGTTGCCGCCTCTTAATGGTGGTGTACGGAGAGCAAGGCCAGCACCACTCCCACCACCACGGCCACGAACCGTTTGGCGTTGAACCGGTGATCCGGGGCGCTCTCGAAGATGATGGTGGTGCTGATGTGCAACAACATGCCGATGGCCAGGCCGAGCATGTGGTGCAGGAAGCCGTGTCCCTCCTCGGCCCCGATCAACACACCGGTTCCGATGCCGAGCGGTGCAGCAAGGGCGAAGACCACGAGCATGATCCAACTGGAGGCACCACTGGTGCCGGAGCGCAACAGCACCGTGGCCAGGGCGATGGCCATGGGCATCTTGTGCAGCAGCACGCCGAACAGGAAGGGCAGGTCGCCCGCCACCTTGGGATCGGCAAAGGGCATGCCCTCGGCGAAAGAGTGCAGGCAAAGGCTGAACAAGGTCACCAGTGGCAGGGCCTTTCCACCGTGATGATGGATGTGACCGTGTTCTATGCCCTGGCTGAAGAATTCAAGCACCACCTGTAACAGGAATCCACCAAGCACCCACAAGCCTATATGGGCCCCTTCTTCGGCGTAGAGTTCGGGCAGCATGTGCAGGAACACCACCGCTAGTAGGAAGGCACCGCTGAAGGAGAGAAGCAGACTCAGCCATTTCGACTCGGGCCGTGTTACACGGACCAATGCACCAGCGAGCAAGGGCAAAAGGAAGAAGGCCAGGACGGTAACGAGCGTCATGTGAAGGGTTTGCGCATCCAGAGCACGAAGCGCTGGGACATTTCCGGATCGAAAGGAAGTGGTTCGGGGCCGTCTGTCCGGTCCTCGATCACAAAGCCAGCGGCACGGGCCATTTCCTCCAGTTGGTCGGGAGCAAGTGCTTGAACCCGTTCTTCGAAGTGATGCTCATCATCACCATCGCGGACCGAGATGCACTTCACCAGCACCTGGTCCCGACAGGAACGGCGAAGTGTGAAATCCACGCCCTCCTTGCGAAGTCGCTCTTCGGGGACCAGATCGCGGATGACAAGCGCGCTGTTCATGAAATCCACCACGAAACGGCCACCGGGCCTCAAGGCCGCGAAGGCGGCGCGGAAAACCGCGCGATCATCCTCAAAGTCCTCGAAGTAGCCCAGGCTGGTGAACAAGCAGCAGGCGGCATCGAAGGCCTCCGGCTCGAGGACCTGGCGCATATCGTGTACCACGAAGCGCGCTTGGGGCGCTGCCATCCGAGCCTCGGCGATACTGGCTTCCGAGATATCCACCCCCACCACCTCCAGACCGGCCTCCGCGAAGAACCGGGCATGCCGTCCACGGCCGCAAGCAAGGTCCAGCAGTCGGGCACCATGGGGAAGGCTCCAACGGGCAAGGATGGCATCGGTCCAGGACCGTGCATCCGCAACGTCGCGATGCCCGTAGAGGAGCGCGTAATACCGAGTACCGAACCAATGTTTGAACCAACCCATGGCCTGCGAGGCGCGAATGTACCTACCCGGCACGGGTTGACAATTCCGTGGAAAACTCCCCGCAGCGGGGAGGCACATACCGCGCAGGTGGAGTGTTCTTTGTAGGACATAGCCGCAGAACCACCGCATCGATGCTGGACCGGATCCACGACCTGTACCACGAACTGGAGCGCCATCGGGTGATGCTTTCCTTCAAAGGGACGCTGACTCCGGAGCTGATCACTGCCCTGCTGATCGCCACCGAGCGCAAGATGGACGGGATCGAATCCGATATGCGGACCCGCAAGCGCGTCCTCAACGTGGTGATGGAGTGCCTGCAGAACCTGTATCACCATCATGCAGGACAGCGGAACGACACGGATCACAGGACCGAGCCGACCGCAGAGCCGCACGGCGTGGTCATGATCGCACAGGTTGGCCATGGGTACCAGGTCCTAACGGGAAACCTGATGGACGGTGCCGAGGTGGACCGTTTGAAGGAACACCTGGACCACATCAACACGCTGGAGCCCGATCAACTCCGCGAATTCTACCGAGAGACCCTTGCCGACGGCACCTATACCAACAAAGGAGGTGGCGGGCTGGGGATGATCGACATCGCTCGGAAAAGCGGTGGCAAGCTCGAGTATGGTTTCATGCCCTACGATCAAGGCAGTGCTTTCTTCAGCCTTAACGTGAACGTGACCTCTTAGACCGAACATCATGACGGCCCTATCCATCGAAGGCAGCCCCAAGACGCCTCATGTCCATTTCGATCCCGACTCCGGTTTGTTTGAATTGAAAGGGCGATCCATCCCCGAGAACTCGATCGATTTCTACAAGCCCTTGATCGACTGGTTGGACAAATACGGTCGTTCGCCACGGCCCAAGACCGCGCTCCATGTGCAACTCGAGTACTTCAACACGAGTTCGTCCAAGTGCATCCTGGACCTGTTCAAGAAATTGGAAGGGGTTCGGGCCACGGGCAACGAAGTCACGGTGCTCTGGCACTACGAGGCGGACGATGAGGACATGCTCGAGGCCGGCGAAGACTATGCGGGTATCATCAACATCCCCTTCAAGATGATCGAGATCGAAGAGGTGGATGGCGGGAACAAGGAATAGTCGTTTCAGCAGCGGACCATTCCCCATCCACCCACAGCCCGATCGTTGCGCGGCTGGATCATTCCTTTGGTATTGACCCGATCGCTGGTCCACCGTTCAACGCAGGGTGGGTCGGAAATGGCCATCGATACACCAGGGCAGGCGGTCCGGTGCTCCGCTCCTGCTCCGATCCCGCACGTACTGTCCGAGGCTCGTTTAGCGCGGCGGATACTCAGCCGACCGCTCGGCCTCCGAACTTTTTCAGCAGTCGGGGGAACAGTTCGAAGTAGAGCGTCATCGCCAGCAACAGCGACATGGCCCAAAGCACCAGGGTGTTGGCGGCCAGGGTAGGCACACGTATGCCGCCGAGCCATTTGGCCGGTGCATAGAACTGGGCACCGAAGAAACCGCTGTAGGTGGGTTCCAGGTAGATCGGGTCGCTTTTCTGGATCAGCTCACCGGCGTCGGTCACGATCACATTCACCTCGTTCTTGTTGGTCACCACATCGGCCAGGCTTTCGTTCCGATGTCCATTGATCAGCGCGAAGTACTGCGCACGCCGTTCGGGGTCGGCTGTCATGCGGGCGATGCGTTGTTCCTTTTCCGCTTCTGCGGCCTTGAAGACATTGCGATAGTGCTGGGTAAGCACATTGAGAGCGGCCGTCAGTTCATCGAGCACCTCGGCATTCACCTTATCGGGTTCCAATTCGGCGATCCGCTGGAATGAGAATCCTTTGATCATCCTGGCCTCCTTGGCCAGCTCGGTGCGGAGCAGGCCGAGATCATGCTCCAGTTCCACTCCCTCTGGGAAGCCGTTCAACGCCCGGCGCACGTTGCTCACCGCGCTCTCCAATTCGCGCACCCAGAGGTCCTTCTTCCAATTGGCGTTCTTCATGCGCTGATCCAAGGCATAGAACTCCCGCTCATAGCGGTTGTCCATGAACTGGGTCACGGCCAGGCCCTCATAGGCCCAACGCGAGGCCATTACGTTACCCACCACGGGTACGCTTCGTTGCGAAGCGAACCAGGGATGCAGCTTATCGAACTTCACGATGATGCCACTGAAGAGCAGTTGCGGAATGATGAGCACCGGGATCATGATGTAGATCACTTTGGCGCTGTTGAAACTCGCGCTTACGTTGAGGCCGAGCACATTGGCGAAACACGAGGCGCTGAACAGCAGCAGCCAATGCTGAAGGTGCTGGCCTTGGATCCCGAGCACCGCGTGCCCAACGAGCACGAACAGACCGGTCTGGATGGCCGAGATCAGGAACAGGATGCCCACCTTGCTCAGCAGGTAGCTCATCCAGCTCAGGTCCAGGAACTTCTCCCGCGCAAGGATCTTGCGGTCGCGGATGATCTCCTCGGCGCTCACGGTAAGGCCGAGGAACAGGGCCACGATGACCGCGATGAAGAGGTACTGGGGGATGTTGTCGTTCTGGCGGAACACGTATTCCTCTGGCAGGCCGTGGCCCACGCGATGGAACTTCAGGAAGAACGCCATGATGAAGGCCAGGGCAGGCGCTTCGACCATGTTGATCAGCACGTACTGCCGATTGGCCAGCTTGCTCAGGAGATCGCGTTGGAAATAGACCTTCAGCTGGCGAAGTCGCCCAGGTACGGTGAACGTGCTCTTCGGCACGCTCCGTTCCTCGGCCACCTGGGCCACGCGGCCTTCCATCTGCGCACGGAACACCTCGTTCCAGGCTTCTGGTCCGATGCGTCGCTGATCCGTTTCGTTGCCGTACTCATCCACGAGTTTGGCTTCGAGGATATTGAAGATCTGTTCGGGGTTCACATTGCCGCAAGCGCCGCACTGCCCCACCTCGCTGTTGACCTGGCCGGTGACCCGTTTGAAGTAGACCACTGCATCCACGGGATCGCCGTAGTAGACGGGATGCCCTTCCTGGTCCATGAGGAGGAGCCGATCGAAGAGCTTGAAGATATCGGATGAAGGTTGGTGGATCACCACGAAGACGAGTCGGCCCTTGAGGGCGAGCTCCTTCAGGAGATCCATGATGTTCTCCGAATCGCGCGAGCTGAGGCCGCTGGTGGGTTCATCCACGAAGAGGACACTGGGTTCGCGGATCAGCTCCAAGGCGATGTTGAGGCGCTTACGCTGGCCACCGCTGATGGTCTTTTCCAAGGGGCTGCCCACCTTGAGGTCCTTCGACTCGAAGAGCCCCAGCGTCTGCAGCATGCGCAACACCCGCTCCCCGACCTGTTCATCGGATAGGTCGCCGAAGCACAGCTTGGCATTGTAGAAGAGGTTCTGGTAAACGGAAAGCTCCTCGATCAGCAGGTCGTCCTGGCTCACATGGCCGATCACCCCACGGATCCGTTCGCGCTCGGTGTGCACGTCGATGCCATTGATGGTCACACGGCCACGGCTCGGCTTCAGGTTTCCATTGAGGATGTTGAGGAGCGTGCTCTTGCCGCTGCCACTCCCCCCCATGATCCCGATGAGCTTACCCCCTGTTTCGGCCAGGCGCAGTTCGTGGAGGCCGATGCGGCCGTTGGGGAACGCGTACTCGATGGCGTCGGCCTTGAACACGATCCGGGACCGTGTGCCCTTCTGCATGAACGCGGCGAGGATGTCGCTGTAATAGATGGGCACCCCGTTGGGCGGACGCACACTGGTGCCATTGCTCAGCACGAAGTGGCTGTCGCTCCCCATCCGTTGGCCGTTCATGGTGACTTCGGCCGCGCCGGAGTAGCGCATCACATACAGGTTCACGCTGGGCACGTGCAGCACCCTGATCTCGCCTTCCAGCCCATGGGCATGGATGTGTTTGGCCTTCTGCGTGGTGGTGTGCTGGGCGGCGTCGATATAGAGCAGGTTCTCCGCATCCTCGCGATGCTCTCCATGCAACTCCACGAATCGGCGGCAGCTGAGGAAATCCTCGTGTACGATGTTGAAGGTCTCCGCCACGGTGGCCACGAACTCGGCTTCCTGTTCCGTCACCTCCACGTTGCTGTTCACGAACTCCAAGAGGTGGATCAGCACCACGAACTTCTGGTGCTGGTTGAGTTCCTCGTTCACCTGGGTGCAGATCTTCAGGACCTTCACCGAGTTGAGCGAGGTGCGTTTACGCCCGCTGCGGCTCTGGCCACCGCTGGCATGGAACGCCTGCACATAAGCCTGATACCGGGCCATGTGCGCGGCGGCCACCTCGGGGCTGAACTGTTTGCGCAAGAAGCGTGCGAGGATCGCCGCATTGTCCGGACGTGCGCCTTCGGCCACGGCATCGCCCTTGGCGATGATGGCGAACAACTGCAACAAAGCCTTGAGTATCTTCTCACTCATACTGCCTTCACCCCTCCCTCCTGGGCCATGCCCGAAAAAAAGAGCGCCCCTCTTTACGAGAGGGGCGCCGCAAGGTTGCGTCGGAGCGCGAAAGCCGGTCTACTTCTTGAAGCCGATGAGCATCACGGCACATCCGCTCCCGGCTTTGGTGGGGTCCAATCCGGCCTCGATCCGTACGTCGATGGTATTCGCCACAGCGAGGTCCCAGTAGGGAGCATTCCCCTGATCCTTGTTGCTGAAGAGCACATTACCGTCCTTATCCACCACATGGAAAAGGAGGATCCCATCGCCCTCTCCACTGCAGGCGGCCACACGGTAGGTGGTACCGCCAAAGAGGGTGAGGTTGAACTCGGCTTGTTCGTCGCCCTGCAGGAGCGCACGGTAGAACTGGCCATCGGGGATGTACTGCGTTGTGATGTGCTTTTCGCAACGTTCAGCGATGGTGCCACAGATCTCCTGGGCCTGGCTGGCGATGGAGATGGAAAGACTGAGAAGAAGGAATGTCCTGCGCATGGGTTCAGGCGAGCATCAGGTTGCGGATGGCCGATACCTTGGCCACGATGGCCGAGAGTTGATCAGCGGGAATGGTGACGGTACTGGTGCTGTTGATGAAGGTGGTCTTCTTGGTCGCATCGGTGACCGGCTCCTGGAAGGTGTAGGTGGAGGAGACCCCGGCGAACAGGCCCTGAAGCTCCTTCAGCGCGGTCACCAAGGGCGCAGCGGCTTGCTCTTTGTCGGTGCTTGTGAGCAATTCGACCAGGGCGTTAAGTCCGTTCTTCTGTTCGCCGATGCGGTTGACCAAGGCCTGATCCTTGCTCGCCGCGGGGTCCGAAACGGTCAGGTACAGGGCTTCGATCCATCCTCCGGCAAGGACCAAGGCGCTCACATCATCGCGCTGGCTGCTCTTCAGATACTGGTCCGCCGCGCGGAATGCCGTGCCACTGAATCGCAGAAGGCTATCCTCGCTACCGAGGTTGTTCTTGAAGCGATCCAGCAGGGCTTTGTCGAAGGAGTTGGTGAGTTCCAGCTTGCTGCCCAATTTCTCGATGGCCTGAAGGGTGGCCATGGCGCGTTGTCCATCCTTGTGCACGGTGGCATAGGCGAGATCCGCACCATAGATGCCGAGCGCGGTGCTCTGCGCCACTTTGCCGGTGGCCACATCGCTCTTCTCCAGCGGTGCGGTCAGATCCTTCTGATACTTCAGGCCTGCTTTGCGCATGGCCAGGACGGTCTGTACCGGAGAGGGGATACTGAACACCCGGCCAGCGACGCTCAGCAACTCGGTCTCCTTCTGTGCGGTATCCACCGCAAGGGTATCGGCCGTATGGTCGTGGGAAGTGGTGTCCGAACCTCCGCAAGAGGCCATGAACAGGCCCAGAACAAGGGCGGAAGCGAAAGTCGAAGAGTGTATCACGCGCATGGAGACTGCGGATATGTTCGTTATCCGGGTGTCGAAGGTACGTGCAGGCGTAGGGCTGGGTCCCAGCACCTTCCAGCAGTTTTCAACACTTCTACGGGGATCTGGGCCACGGGTTCCTACCAGCGTGTGAAGCGGGCACCCTTGAGGGCGTACCAGAGGATGAAGAGGTAGCAGGGCACCATCATCCAGTAGGCGTTCTGAGGCCCCACCGCGGGCATGGCCGAAAGCTGGCCATAGAGCAATGGGAGCAATGCCCCGCCGGCGATGGACATGATCAGGAAGGCGCTGCCCGTTCTCAAGTGTCGGCCGAGGCCAGCGATGGCGAGCGGCCAGATGGCGGGCCACACCAGGGCATTGGCCAGCCCGAGGAAAGCGATGCAATACACACTGGCGACACCATCGAGCAGAATGGCCGCGAGGGTGAGCAGGACACCGAGGACGGCTGAAAAGGCCAGTGCTTGGGCCTGTGTGAACCAACGGGGAACGCCGACGATACCGATGATGTACCCCACCACCATGCAGGCGAGCGTGTAACTGGTGAGGTGACGGGTCTCCTCCAAGGGCATGCCCTGGGCCTGACCATACAGGCCAATGGTATCTCCAGCCATCACCTCCACCCCCACGTACAGGAAGAGCGCGACCACCCCGAGCATCAGCGCCGGATAGCTCAGGATGCCACGTTCCGGAGCATCGCCAGCTTGTTCATCAACCTCCGCATCAAGTTCGGGCAGGGGCGAGAAAAGCACCATCAGTCCCAGGCCGAAGAGCACCACGGCCATCACCCCGTAGGGCAGGATCACCCGGGCAGCCAGTTCATCCAGCTTGGCGGCATAGGCCGTTGCGTCGAGGGAGGCCAGGTCGGCCTGCAGGGTGGCGGCATCCTGCAGCAACAGGGCACCGAGCACGATCGGGGCCAGCACCCCGGCCATCTTGTTGCAGATGCCCATGACGCTGATGCGAGAAGCAGCGCTCTCGATAGGACCTACCACGGTGATGTACGGATTGCTGGCCGTTTGCAACAACGAGAGGCCCGTACCGATGACGAAGAGCCCCACCAGGAAAAGAGGGTAGGAACGTGCTTGCGCGGCTGGGATGAACAGGAGCGCTCCGATGGCCATCACGAACAAGCCGTACATCATACCGCGCTTCATGCCGGTGCGCCGCAACACCGCCGACATCGGCAGGGCCGTAACGAAATAGGCGATATAGAAGGCGAAGGTGACATAGAAGGGCTCGGCACCGTCCTTCAGCTCGCAAATGATCTTCAGATAGCCGATCAGCGGCCCGTTGATCCACGTGGTGAAACCGAACAAGAAGAAGAGGGCGCCCAGGACGAGCACCGCCGACCGGGTATGGGGGTTCGCGGACATGCGGTGCAAAGTAGAGGCGTCGATCCAGCCACCGCTCGGCTGTCCACCAGGCTCGTGAACAAACCACTGTGGAACAGAACGGCCAGCGAACGCCGTGGGCACGTTACACCGCCCACTCCATCACCAGTTCAGCTCGTGCTTGTAGTACCGGGGGAAGCGGATCCCCTTCCGTACCGCCTCATAATACTTGTGCCACAGCGGTGTGGAAAGGTCGTAGAGGTCCTTCTCCTCCGGCACAGGCCGCTGCACGGGCAACCGCACCGCTCTGGCCATTTTGTTCCTGAACTCCACCTTCTTGCGCTTCATGCCTATAAGACAGCCGGAGTCGCCGAAATGTTGTCCGCCGTTCCTCGTTCCAAAAACCGCCGTTCTTGGCCCTTCCGCGACCGTTGATCCGTTCATCGATCACCTTTGTGGCCTGGTCGAACCACGTGTACGCCGAAGTCATCCTCCCACTTGCCGTTCCGGGCACCTTCACCTACTCCATACCGGAGGGGTGCGAGGTGGTGGCGGGCATGCGTGTGGCCGTGCCCTTCGGGCGCGGGCGCAAGCTGTACGGCGCGGTGGTGCGTCGGGTGCATGGCGATGACCCATTGAACCGCAAGGCGAGACCGATCCTCTCCGTGCTGGACCCCGCCCCCATCGTGCTGCCCGAGCAGTTGGAGCTCTGGGACCGCATCGCTGCGTACTACATGTGCACGGTGGGCGAGGTGATGATCGCGGCCCTGCCCGGACAACTCACCCTCTCCAGCGAGACACGCCTGGTGGCAGGCCCGCACGTGGAGGATAACCTACCCGGCCAGGAGCGTGCGGTGTTCCTGCTGAACGCCTTGGAGGATGGGCAGGTGGTGACGTTGGAACAGGCCGGCGAACTGTTGGGACTGAAGGACCCATTGCCTGTGGTGAAACGTCTGATGGAACAGGGAGCCCTGCTGCTGGAGGAACAGTTGAAGCAGGATTGGAAGCCACGGATGGCCACCTATATCCGGCTGGCACCGGAAGCGACGAGCGAAGCCGCCCTGCACGGCTGGTTCGACCGGTTGGAGAAAGCCCCGAAGCAGCTCCACGTGCTGATGCGCTTCGTGGAGCTGAGCCAATGCCTGAGCGACCGGCCCAAGGAAGTGGAACGCGCCAAGCTGGTGCACGCGAGCGGCAGCACCACCGCCGTGGTGGAGCAATTGGTGAAGAAGGGGCTGTTCGAACGGTACGAGCGTGAGGAGGGCCACCCCGACCCTTCCGCCGCATCGGCCCCACCCCCCACCCTCTCCCCGGCCCAGCAGCAAGCCCTCGACGCCGTGCGGATCGGTTTCGAGAAGCACGAGGTGGTGCTCCTGCGCGGGGTGACCTCGAGCGGCAAGACCGAACTGTACATCACCCTGATCCTGGAAGCGCTCTCCCGTGGTCAGCAGGTGCTCTACCTTCTTCCGGAGATCGCCCTCACCACCCAGATCATCGCCAGGCTGCGATCGCGGCTCGGGGAAACGGTGGCCGTTTTCCATTCGCGCATGGCCCAGCACGAGCGCACCGCCCTCTGGATGCGCTGCACCAGCGATACACCGCCGCGCGTGATCGTGGGGGCGCGGTCGGCCATCTTCCTGCCCTTCACCCGGCTGGGCCTGGTGATCGTGGACGAGGAGCACGACCCGAGCTACAAGCAACACGAACCCGCACCGCGCTACCATGCCCGCGACATGGCCATCGTGCTGGCCGCCTTGCATGGTACGAAGGTGCTGCTGGGCTCCGCCACACCGAGCATGGAAAGCCTGTACAACGCACGTAGCGGGAAGTACGGCTCGGTGGAACTGCTGGTGCGATACGGCGATGTGCGCATGCCGATGATCACGCGGGTGGACCTGCGCGACGCGGCCAAGCGGAAACTGATGCGCGGTCATTTCTCGGCCACGCTGATCGACCATATCCAACAGGCACTGGACAAACGCGAGCAGGTGATCGTGTTCCAGAACCGCCGTGGCTACGTGCCGGTGTGGCAATGCGAAACATGCGATTGGGTCCCCCAGTGCGACCAGTGCGACGTGAGCCTGACCTACCACAAGTTCCAGCACCAGCTGCGCTGCCACTACTGCGGCAGGCAGTACGCTCCACCCACGCACTGTGGCAACTGCGGCAGTTCTCGCCTGCGGATGCTGGGCTTCGGCACGGAGAAGATCGAGGAGGAACTGAGCGAGCTGTTCACCAGCGCACGCATCGCCCGCATGGACCAGGACACCACCCGTGGACGCCACGCGCTGGACCGCATCCTCACCGCCTTCGGGCAAGGGGCGGTGGACATCCTGGTGGGCACGCAGATGGTGACCAAGGGACTCGATTTCGACCACGTGAGCACCGTGGCCATCCTGAACGCCGACAACCTGATGCGCTTCCCCGACTTCCGGGCGCATGAACGGGCCTTCCAGCTGATGGCGCAAGTGGCCGGCCGTTCGGGAAGGCGAAAGACCGCGGGCACAGTGATCATCCAAGCACAGGAGGTACAGCATCCGATATTGGAGCTGGTGGTGCACCACGATGTGGAAGGCATGTACCAACGCGAATTGGAACACCGCCGTACCCATGGCTACCCGCCCTTCATGCGTCTGGTACAACTCACGTTGAAGCACCGTTCCGAAGAACGTGTCGCACACACCGCACACACGCTGGCGCATGCATTGCGCCCCTACTTCGGCGACCTGGTGCTGGGGCCGGAGATCCCCGTGGTATCGCGTATCCGCGACAAACACCTCCGGCGCCTGTTGGTGAAACTACCGAGAGCCACGCACCAAGCGGGCAAGGAGCACCTTCGCGACACCATCGACAGGGTGTTCGGCGATAGCGCCCACAGCGCGGTACAGTTGGTAACGGATGTGGACCCGCTCTAAGAACCGACCACCCCGCTGATCCCGGCCATGGCATCCCCCCACCCCAACGCCCCAACGCACGCGCGCCGCACTCGGCTCGTGACCCTGTTGTTCGGGCTGCTCTGCGTGCTGGTCGCGGTGTATGCCACGCAGCGGCTCGACATCGGCCTGTACGATGAGACCGCCTACCTCCATCGCGGGGCCATGATCGATACGGAAGGGATGCCCGACGCCGACATGGCACCGCTGTATTCGTTGTGGTACCGGGCGCTTCAGTTCGTCCTTGCGGATCCCGTTGACCGCTACTTCCTGAACCTGGGCTTCACGATCGCCTTGTTGCCCTTCCTGTTCTTCCTCGTGCTCCGCGCGCTGGGCACATCGATCACGGCGGCATTCCTTGCGGGCCTGTTCATCCTGCTCTCCACGCTGAACATCCTGAACTGGCCGCGCGTATCGGTCTTCGCACTGATCATCCTCCTGCTGGGGCTCCTGTTTCGGAGCGTTTCCCGGTCACGCGATCGGGGCTGGGCCATCGTATCGTGCGCCGCGATCGTGGCCACGTACATCCGTCCGGAATTCGCCCTGAGCATATTCGGGCTCATCGGGCTGTGGATCCACGACGCCAAACGGCGGGTGCGCGGTGGAGACCCTCCGGCCAAGCGGTGGGCCTGGGTCCCCGGACTGCTGGCCCTCGTCCTCGTACTCTGGTTGGGCAGTCCATTCGGGCACGGCCGAAGCACGGTCGCCTTCGGTCAGCACTACGCGTTGAACAAGGTGGCCACTGGATCGGGCGACATGGACCCGTGGACGGGATGGGAGGCCATCGCAGCGGCGGACCTCGGCAGCTCCACCAGTCTGACCACTGCGCTGACCACGGCACCGGACCGCATCCTTTGGCACATCGGGCAGAACCTACGCCAACTGGTTCCAGCCATCGGACGGATGATGCTGCCCGCCGGGGCCCGTATGGATCGTGTCGCCTCGGTGTTGCTGATCGCGTTGTGCCTCGCCCTGGGTTGGTCCCTCTACACCACGCGCGAACCGGGAGCCCCACACCGTGGGACATACGCCATGGTCCTGGTCCTCTCGCTACCCGCCTTGATCGCTGCGGTGATCATCCATCCCCGTCAGCACTACCTGATCTTCCCGATCATCCTCTGCATGCTTCCCGCGCTCGCTCGGATCTTCCCGGTCGGCACCAGAGGCACCGATCGTGCACCATGGATGCTAGCGGCATCGGCCGCGGCGATCCTCGTGCTGTACAGTGGCCGTCCCTTCGGCAAGCCGGAACGCCCGGTGCTGGCGACGATCAACGCGTTGCGCCGATCGGAACTCCCCGGACCACTCGTGATCCTCGACCCGGACGGAGGCTATGCGACCTACCAACGCGCAGGAAGCATCCAGGTACCGACCACGGAGATGCGAACGGGGTTCAACGAATTCATCGCGAAGCACGGCATCAACGTCATCGTCTCCTCACCACGGTCGGAGGCGGATCCCCGTTTCGCCCAAGACCCCGCATGGCTCCGGTTCAAAGCGGATCCGCGCGGGGCCGGCGCGCGCGTGGAACAGGTGGCCGGTACGGCCATCACGATCTATACGCTCGAGGCTCCGGTGCGGCTACCCCATCGGCCCGCCCAAGAGTAGCTCGGGGTATTCGAACGGATCACTGGCACCGGCCCTATCGCCCCACGCGTTCTTCCCGAGCAAGGGCCTCACCGCATGCGCTTCCATGGCGTCCGCAGGCCATGGCTTCACAAGGTCCGCCAAAGCTGCACGATCACCCGGACCACGTACCGGGGACAACCAAACCTCCTGTTCCCGTTCGCCCAGCACCACAGGCATTCGCGGCCCCGTGGGTCCAGGCTTGTTGTGGATACGTGCCATCAACGCATTGGCCTCGGTGGTGACGATGCTGAAGGTGGTGAGCGCATCGCCACTCGGATGCACCCATTCTTCCCACAACGCCGCGAGCGCGAACGGTGCCCCGCCCTTCAGGTGGATGAAGAAGGGATAGGCCTTGCCTCCCAGATGGTAGTGTTCATAATAGCCTTCGACGAACACGATGGCCCGCCGCTGTTCCGCTGCGCTGCGGAAGGCGGGTTTGTCGAACATGGTCTCGCCGCGGGCGTTGAGCGTCTGTTTCCGGAAACGTGCGAGTTCGCCGAGATCCTTGAACCAAGTCGGCACCAAGCCCCAGGAGAGCAGCCGTGGCTCGTTCGGCGATCCGTCGGTATAGAGGACCAACTCGGGGTGATCGAAGCCATTGGCGAACCAATGTTCCACCACACCCTTGGGCTGCAGCAAGCGTTGTAAACGATCCACCGCAGGTTGATCGCCTCTGCTGCGGGCGATGTTCAACGCCATCTCCGTTCGCGCCTTCACACCATAGCACATGGCGCAAAGTTGGCACGGTCGGACATCCGCGACCACCGCACTCCGGCCTGGTCCTGCGGCACCCGGGTGCCAACCGTTCATCATCCGGCACCCCGCCCCCCACAAAAACCCAGCAAGGGCGCACCGGCCCAACACACATTTGGTCCAAGCCACACCCCGGAGCATCCTCATGGACCGCACGATAGACCCTCGCCCACAACGTCGGAAGAAACTCATCGCACTGGGATGCGCGGGTGGGGTGCTGCTTCTTGGCGGCATCCTATGGGGCGGATCCTTCACCACGCGCCGCGTACGCATCGAGGCCGCGAAGGTCACGTTGAGCAGCGTGACACGCGGGTCGTTCAAGGAATTCATCCCCGTTACGGGAACGGTGCAACCCATACAGACCGTATTCCTCGATGCCTTGGAAGGGGGTACGGTGAAACAACGTTTCGTGGAGGACGGCACCCCGGTGCAGGCCGGAGACCCGATCATCGAGCTGAGCAACCCGCAATTGCACATGGATGCCATCAATCGGGAGGCGCAGTTACTGGACCAGCAGAACAACCTACGCACCACGCGAATGGCCATGGACCAGCAGACCACCCGCTTACGCGATGAACTGCTCAACCTGGACAAGGAATTGAAACGACTGGAGCGGGATGGGCGGATCGATGAACGCTTGGTCCAGGACTCCCTGCTCGCGCGGAACACCTTCCTGGCCGATCGGGAACACCTCGAATACATGCGTGAGAAACGCAAGCTCGTGGCCGCCAACGTCCGCAGCGACTCCCTCTTCCGCCTCAGCCAGCTCGGTTCCATCACCAACAACCTGGCGTTGATCGACCAGAACCTCGCCTTCCTGCGGGAGAACCTTCAGAACCTGGTGATCAAGGCACCGAACGATGGGCAATTGAGCGGATTGAACGCCGAGCTGGGCCAGACCAAACAACGGGGTGAACGGATCGCCCAGATCGATGTGCTCGAGCGGTTCAAGGTGCGGGCCCGGATACCCGAGCACTATGTGAGCCGGGTAACCATCGGCCTGCAGGGCTCCTTCACCCATGCCGGACGACAACACCTTATCGAAGTGTTCAAGATCTACCCCGAAGTGAGTAACGGCGAGTTCGATGTCGACCTGCGCTTCGTCGGGGAAAAACCCACGGACATCCGTCGAGGCCAGACCTTCCAGGTGCGCCTGCAGTTGAGCGAGGACGTGGAGGCCGTGATGGTGCCTCGCGGCCCCTTCTTCCAAGACACCGGGGGACAATGGGTTTACGTGGTCGGCGAAGATGGAAGGGGCACGAAACACGCGGTGAAGCTGGGCCGCCAGAACCCCGAACACTACGAGGTGTTGGAAGGACTCCGTCCTGGCGACCGGGTGATCACCAGCCGATATAACGCCTTCAACGACGCCGATGAACTGCTGATCGAATAGCTCCATGAGCGCACGCACCACGTGTCGAACACAGACGTGATGCGGCATGCATGCCGCCAAGGAGCACCTACAACACGCACAACACAACCCCTCATGAGCCTTCTACGAACACAGAACCTATCCAAGGTCTACCGTACCGACACCGTGGAGACCACGGCACTGAGCAGCGTGGACATCGCCATCGCCCGAGGTGAATTCGTGGCGATCATGGGGCCCAGCGGCTGCGGGAAATCCACCTTGCTCAACATCATCGGTCTGCTGGACGCCCCGAGCGGTGGCCAGTACCTCGTGAACGGCGAGGACGTGAGCGGATACAACGAACGCAAGCGCGCCGAACTGCGGAAGAACACCATCGGGTTCGTGTTCCAGAGCTTCAACCTGATCGATGAGCTCACCGTGAAGGAGAACATCGAACTCCCGCTGATCTACACCCGGATGCGCAAAGACGAGCGCATGGAGCGCGTGCAAGCAGCCATGGATCGCATGAACATCGCGCATCGAGCGGATCACTTCCCCCAACAGCTCAGCGGTGGTCAGCAGCAGCGGGTGGCCATCGCACGGGCGGTGGTGAACAGTCCGGACCTGATCCTGGCCGACGAGCCCACGGGCAACCTGGACAGCGCCATGGGCGATGAAGTGATGGGGCTGCTCCGTGAACTGAACAAGTCGGGAACCACGGTGATCATCGTGACCCACAGCATCCGCGATGCGGGGTATGCCCAGCGCACCATCAAACTACTGGATGGCAAAGTGGTGGAAGCGGGGATACCCGCCCAAGCCCTACTCTGACCTACGCTCCATGTGGAAGAACCACCTCCTCATCGCCTGGCGCAGCCTGAAGCGCGACAAGCTCTTCGCGGCGCTGAACATCCTGGGCCTGGCGATCGGCATCACGGCCTGCATGCTCATCTACATCTACGTGCAGGATGAGCTGAGCTTCGATGCCCACCATGCGAAGGCCGACCGCATCTACCGCATCCAGGCCCACTACCAGTTCGGCGATACCAGGGACGACTTCGGCATCACGCCCTTCCCGATCATGGAGGCTCTGCTGAAGGAGTATCCGGACATCGAGGCCGGTGTCTCGCTGTTCCAGCTCGGGCAGACCACACTGGAATACAACGGCCACAAGTACGTGGCGCAGGACGGCTACAACGCCGACACCAGCACCTTCCGCACCTTCGACTTCACCTTCACGCACGGCGGCCCCGAGGCGCTCGACGAGCCGGACAACATCGTGATCATGCAGGACATGGCCACGCGCATGTTCGGCGCGGAGGACCCCATCGGCAAGCTCGTCACCCGCAACGGCCGCGCGCTGAAGGTGGCCGGTGTGATCGACGGCAAGGCGGAGAACACGCACATCCCCATGGGTGTCTTCATGAGCCGTCTGGGCATGCCGCCGCAGGCCAAGGCCCAGCTCGACCAGTCGTGGGGCAACAACAGCTGCTTCAACTATCTGGTGCTGGCCCCGGGTGTGGATGAGCACGCCTTCCAAGGCAAGATGGATGCCTTCGTCACCAAGTACATCATCCCGCAATGGGGCGGCGACCAGTTCCAAGGAAGCATCCGCTTCAACCTGGAGCCGCTGCGCGAGGTGCACTTCAACAACGAGCTGATCTACGACACGCCGAAGAAGGGCAACAAAGCCTACGTGACGCTCTTCGCCCTGGTGGCCGTGCTGGTGCTCGCCATCGCCTGCATCAACTACATCAACATGAGCACGGCCGATGCCACACGCCGCGCGAAGGAGGTGGCCCTGCGCAAGGTGAGCGGGGCGCAGCGCGGGCAGCTCGTGGCGCAGTTCATCGGCGGCAGCGTGATGATCGCGGTGATCGGCATCGGCGTGGCGCTGGCGCTGTTGTGGCTCGCGTTGCCTGCGTTCAACAGCATCACGGAGAAGGAGATCGGCATGGGCTACCTGTTGCGCGGGAGTTTCGTGGTCGTCGTCCTGCTCATCGTACTTGCCATCGGCGTGGTGGCGGGCAGTTATCCCGCCTTCTTCCTTTCCCGCTTTTCACCGCAACTGTTGTTGAAGGAAGGCATTGCCAGCGGTGCCGGGAAGCAGCGTGTACGCAAGGTGCTCATGGGCGCGCAGTTCGCCATCGCGCTCTTCATGGTGGTGGGTACGCTCGCGGTGTTCGCACAACTGCACTGGCTGCGCACCACGGACATGGGCTTCCGCAAGGAGAACCTGCTGAGCATCACCATGCCCTTGCCGCCAGGTCCGGATACGCTGGCGTGGGACAAGCTGCGGCCCGTGAAGGATGAATTGATGCGGCAGAGCTTCGTCACCGGTGCGGCCTTCACGCAGAACCTGCCCGGCCAGGGCAGCGGCCGCTGGGTGCTGAAGGTGAACACGCCGGAGGGGCGCATCGACAAGCCCATGCCCACCATGAGCACCGATGCCGACTTCCCCGCATTGCTCGGCGTGGAACTGGCGGCGGGACGCTACTTCGACCCCGCCATCCCCAGCGACCGCGTGAACGCCGTGATGGTGAACGAGAGCGCGGTGAAGGCCTTCGGTTGGAAGGATCCGTTGAGCGAGAAGATCTTCATCCCCGGCGATGCGCAGGCCAGTCCGCCGCAGGCCGACCAGGAGCTCACCGTGATCGGTGTGCTCAAGGACTTCCACTACACCAGCTTGCACACGCCAATTGAACCGCTGGTGATGTTCCAGAGCGACCAGCGTTATGGTGCGCAGAACCTGGTATTGCGGCTGGAACCCGGTGATGTCGCCACCCAGTTGGCCACGTTGCAGGGCGAGTGGAAGAAGCTGTTCCCCAACGCGGAATGGGACGCCACCTTCCTCACGGACAGCATCGCCCAGCTGTACCAGGCCGAGGACAAGCTCTACCGCGTGTTCACCGCCTTCGCCGTGCTCACCATCGTGCTCACGGTGATGGGTCTTTACGGTCTGGCGTTCTTCACCACCAAGCAGCGCACCCGCGAGATCGGTATCCGCCGCGTGATGGGAGCGCCACTGTTCGACATCGTCCGGCGGCTCAACAAGGAATTCGTGGTGCTGCTGGGCCTGGCGCTGCTGCTGGCCTTCCCGCTGGCCTACTACGCCATCGGCCGTTGGCTGGAGACCTTCGCCTACCACACCAGCATCTCACCCCTGCTCTACGCCGCGGCCCTGCTGATCACCCTGCTCGTTACCGTTTTCACGGTATCGGTGCAGGCATACCGGGCGGCAGTGGCGGATCCGGTGAAGGCCCTGCGCTACGAGTGACACGCGCTTTCCGGCGTCCATCGCCCTGCACTGGCGGCTGTGGTATTCGGCGGCACCCAGCCCCTCCTCCCGATCTCCGTGACAAGCCCGCCTGAATTGTCTCCGCAGTGCGGAGACAATTCAGGACTTGCCCCAGGCCACGACCTTGATCATGGACCTCAATGTTTGGGTCATGGCCATGAGCACGAGAAAGACCGTAGCAAGCAAGTCCGTGGTTCGCAAAGCCGCGCCTCGTGCAACGCACGTGAAGAGGCGGAAGCCATCGGCACGAGCGTTGGTGAAGGATCTCTCCACCCTTATCGCGGATGCGCGCACCAACGCCGCTCGCGAGGTGAACAGCATGCTGGTGGAGCTGTATTGGCGGGTAGGTCGGCAGGGATCATGGTGGTCGATCAAAAATGTGCGGTATGACGAACGCGAGCGTCGTCGGCCGAAGTGGGACCAACCGAGGCCGCAGGTGCCCTCCCACGATCCCGCTCGGGCGGCGGATCAGAAGAGCTTCACCAGATCAGGGGAAGAAGGCCTCGGCGCGTCGATCGAGACGATATTCAGATCCTTGTCGAACACCAGATAGCGCGGGATGCCCGTGACCATATACGGCTGGAGTTGACCTAAGTCCTCCTTGGCGATGAACATGCTGTGACGATGGCCCAGCGTACTGGCCATGGCGGCCCATCGTTCCCGCTCATCCCACACGCAGATGCTCACGAAGTTCACCTCGTCGCCGTGCTCCTCCTCCAGTTTCGTCCAATACGGGATCTCTTCCTTGCACGGTCCGCACCACGTAGCCCAGAGATCGACCACGGTCGTCCTGCCCTTGAATTGCGATAGGCGCACCGTATCGCCCTTCAGATCCACGCCCTGCAGGTCCCATGCGGGCTTGCCGATGCTCTGCTCGCTCAGTTCGGCGAAGGCCATTTCCGCACGGATCCGCTTCTGAAGTACACCCGCGCGGACCGCCTCTCGTGCCCTGCGCGCTTCGATCACTACCGTCATCTCGGGATGAGCTTTCGCTAGATCGCTCAGGGCCCGATCCATCGCTTGCGAGCGCTCCGCGATGAAGGCCCGGAGGGCGACAGTATCGGGATCAGCGGTAAAGGCGTACAGATAGGTGTTCATCTCATCCATCTCCTCCGCGAGGGCGAGCGAGGCGAGCGCACCGTTCCGGGCCGCGCCATCGCCACTGAAGCGCACGGTCTCATCGAAATAGGCGGTGTGCAAGCTGAGCTCAAGCGATTCTCCAGGCAGCATGAAAAGGCCGGTCACCTCGTTGCCGTCGGAAAAGGTGATCGAACGGGCGCTGTCCAGGTCGAACTGCATGGAGAACTTTCCCTTGGCATCCAGTGGGGCTTCGGCCAGCATGGTCTGCAAACTATGACCATTGGTAGGCTTCATGTACCACACTGCCACGCTATCGCCGGTGGGGGCCAGGATGGTTCCGCTCAGGTTGGTGCGTTGTGCACGGGCCTCCGACCCGAACTGGACAACGAGGAAGGATAGAACGATCGCGCGAAAAAGCATGGGGCAAAGCTCGTTCACAGCGTTCGACCGACACGCGCTCAAATCCTCGATCCTATGGATCCTTTTTACCGGAAGAATGTGGCCATCCGCCGCCAACCGCCCGTCACGCGGCGAACCCCAGCGCACCAATTCCATGGATCCAATGCCTTCTTCGAAGACCTTGGCACAGCATTGTTGAATTGTCCGTTCCGCGCCAATGAAACACCCATGCTGAAGAACCTCCTCCTCACCGGCTTCCGCAACCTCTGGAAGCAGAAGCTCTACACCCTCATCAACCTGCTGGGCCTGGCCACGGGCATCGCGTGCTTCGTGCTCATCGGGCTGTACGTGCGGTACCAACGGAGCTTCGACCGTTTCGTGCCGCACACCGAACGTGTGTACCGCGTGGTCGGCGAGATCGAGATGGAGGGTCAAGGGGAGCACAGCAGCAGCATGGTCTTCGGCCTGGGGCCCACGCTCTACCACGACCACCCGGAACTGATCGAGCGCTACTGCCGCTGGTTCGACTTCCAGGACCCCCAGCACACGCTGAAGGTGGGCGACAGCCTGAGCACCGACAAGATGTTCACCGAGAGCGGGCTGTACCTGGTGGACAGTACGGTCTTCGACCTCTTCGATTATCCGCTGATCGCCGGTGATCCCAAGACCGCGCTGGCCAAGCCAGGCAGCATCGTGCTCTCGCAGGAGCTGGCGAAGAAGTACTTCGGCGATGCCGATCCCATGGGCCAGCTGATGAAGTGGGACAACGCCATGGACGTGCAGGTCACGGGCATCCTGGGCGAGATCCCGCGCAACTCGCACATCCGCTTCGAGGGACTGGTGAGCATGGGCACCATCCTGCAATTCTGGAAGAACATCGAGACGAAGAATTGGGTGTGGAACCCCTGCTGGACCTACGTGCGGCTGAAGGAAGGCATCACCAAGGCCGAAGTGGAGCGCGTATTTCCGGACTTCATCCACAAATACTACCCCGACTTCCTCAAGGATCAGATCGGCCACGAGTTGCAGCCGCTCGCCGACATCCACCTCACCAGCAAGCTCGATTTCGAGATGCACCAGAACGGCGACAAGGGAAGTGTGAACATCCTTTGGGCGATCGGCTTCTTCATCCTGGTGCTGGCCGCGGTGAACTTCATGAACCTCGCCACGGCGCGCAGTGCGTACCGGGCGCGCGAGGTGGGCGTGCGCAAGGCGGCGGGCGCGGCGCGAGGACAACTCATCGGCCAGTTCCTGCTGGAAAGCGTGCTGATGAGCCTGCTCGCGGCGGTGATCGCGCTGTTGCTGATCAAGCTGCTGATGCCCGCGTTCAACACGCTGGCGGGAGAAACGATTCCGTTACCATCGCTGCTGGTACCCGGCGTGCTCGCCATCGCCGCGGTCGTCGGCCTGCTCAGCGGCATCTACCCGGCCTTCTTCCTCAGCAGTTTCCAGCCGGCCGTGGTGCTGAAGGGCAACAGCGGCGGAAGCTCACGCGGTCAGGCACTGCGGAAGGCGCTGGTGGTGGTACAGTTCGCCATCGCGCTGGTGCTCATCATCGGCACCGTGTTCGTGAAGAAACAGCACGACCACCTGCGGAGCGTTGAGCTCGGCTTCAACAAGGAGCAAGTGATCCTGATCCCCGTGCGTGCGCCGATGGCGGATGTGTATCTGGCGGTCTATCCTGAATTGAAGAAGATCGGCGGCGTGAAGGCGGTGAGCTGGAGCAACGATATCCTCGGCAAGAAGCACAACACGCACGAGTTCAACTGGGGCGAAATGGCACAGGGCCAGTGGACCTACCTGCCATCGCTGTATGTGAACCCCGAATTCCAGGAGGCCATGGACATCCAACTCACTGCGGGGCGCTGGTTCAGCCGCGACTTTCCCGGCGATGATTCGCTCAGTGTGGTGATCAACGAGACCTTCGCGAAACAGCTGCATCCCGATGATCCCGCCAAGGCCATCGGCGACCGCATGCACACACCGCATGGCAGCGAGCGCGTGATCGGCGTGGCCAAGGACTTCGCCTTCGACCCCTTGTTCAAGGCGGTGCAGCCCTTCGTGTTCGACCTATGCGGCAAGGACGACATCACGCAATGGCTGCGCTACATCTACATCCGCACCGAGGCGGGGGATCCCACGCCCGTGATCGAGGCTGCGCGCAAGGAGTGGAACAGCCGCACCACCAACTTCCCCTTCGAGTACCAGTTCCTCGACGACCAGCTGGACTCCCAGTACGAAGCGCAAGGTCGTCTGGCACAACTGGTCGGCATCTTCTCGTTGCTCGCCGTCTTCATCGCCTGCCTGGGCCTCTTCGCCCTTGCTTCCTGGACCGCCGAAAAACGCACGCGCGAGATCGGCATCCGCAAGGTGATGGGGGCGGATACGCTGCGCATCACCTGGGTGGTCACCCGCGATTTCCTGCTGCTGGTGCAGGTGGGCGCCTTGGTGGCCGTGCCGCTCGCGTGGTTCGGCGTGGGCCGCTGGCTGGAGAATTTCGCCTTCCGCACGCACATCGAGCCGCTGGTCTTCCTCGGTGCGGGAATGATCGTGCTGCTGATCGCCGCGTTCACCGTGAGCTTCCGGGCGATCCGTGCGGCGCAGACGGATCCGGTGCGGGCGTTGAGGTGTGAGTGATCCCGTTCGACGTTTTCCGGCACTTCATATTGATATAATGCGTGTATACCGCACATTGTTTGCAATTGTCATAGTTCACAATAGCCCACGGACCGGCTCTTTCTACCCTTTGCTTCGGTGCAGGCTTGCCTCCAACTCTCAGCGCACTTTACGGTATCGGTAACGGTCCCGGATGTGCTGGTTGAAATATGACCCATGCGAACTTGCGTTCATCAATTGCATATACACCGACGACGGAACGCCGAAGTACTGGTATACCGACCTATTTAGAAAAGCGACTTCCAGAAGTTGAGTAGACGAATCGTACCCGACCGATGCAAGATTGGATGATGAGACTCTTGTGTGCTCCATGGTGCAATGTTTCGTTTGGTTGGCTAGGAAAAGGAGAGTAGCCGACTACAGAGATCCTCCAGCGTCGTGGGTTTACAACCAGCCTCAAAGGTCTTGGCTAGCTTGATACCTATCTGCAAGTAATTCTTGCCAAGGCCCTTTTCGTTCTCAAAGGCCATCAAGGATTCGTTCTTGATCTTGTTGAATTCCTCCGCGCCCAAGGCTTCGACGACCTCGGCGTCAACCGTTGCCCCGAAGTCGGTTGGGAAGATCGTCCAGTTAGCTCCATGGTAGATGTTGCTCGGGAAGATCTGCGACTCATCACCGCCGAGCATTTTGAGCAACCCCAGATTGTCCCGTTCGTGATCCTTTCTCCGTTCCTCCTTCTCGATCTTGTCGCCGTCTGCATCGAAGAGGACATAGACAGGGATTTCCAGTCCTTGCGCGATGATCAGCGGACGGAGCAACTCACTCTTTCCGTGCACGGGAACAATATTCCCTCCAAGGCGTCGAAAGTCATCCATCCGGTCTGACAGACTTAGCCATGACATGAGATAGGCTAGGTCTTCGAGGCCCTCAACCAAGATCAATCGTTGTGTGAAGAACATTTCGTTCAACCCCGGCTGAAGCGCCTGATGGATTTTCGCCATCGCGCCAGTGGGTTTAACGAGCGTTGTGGCCGTTGCCGCCGCATATCTCGCAGCTACGTCGGCAATCTTCGACCTTCGAACTCCGGTTTGCTTTGTTGCGGTATTGCGTCGCACCATGCGGACGCTTTCGAAGTGCTCGCCCGACACGAAATAGGGGCTGTGCGTAGTGAGCATCACTTGGGCGTTCCCTGTTGCTAGCTTCACCAGCGTACTCGCCAAGTGGCGAGCCTGCGGTGGGTGCTGATACAATTCGGGCTCTTCGATCCCGAGAATTAAGCAAGGAGCTGTGGCGTCATCGGCTCCAGCGAGTTCCTGAAGTAGCGCCAACAGGTAGCTCCGTTGGAATCCATGGCCGAACCGGACCAGGTCCCCTTCAAAGCTGCTCTCTCCGGCAATGATCTTTGCAAAGGGCTCAGCGACTCTCACAGAACTATTTGGATCCTGTTGCCATGACAGCCGCAGAGTTGCATCCGGATGCGCCCACTCCGAAATGCGCTTGCCGAGCGTTGCAGAGACGTCATCCAACGCCGGCTGGTTCTCAGCTAGAAGCGCTTCATAGCGGCTTCGCGTTTCGTCAAGCAGCGCGCGCACGGAATCCTGGAAGTTCACCTTTGATCGAACGGTGCGAGCCAGCAGCTTCCCTAAGGCGGTGTTCTTTGTTTCGGCTTGTTCTTGCGTAGGGTCTTTCACCGCAGGCACGTAGACCCACTGCAAGTATTTGTTCAGCCTATCCGCCCCCTTCGAAACACCATAGAATTGGTCCTCGCTTGGGATCAGCTCACACTGATCTGGTCGCGCACTCTCATACACCCGAAGTGCTTCTGTCATTGCTGGCTTTGTCGCGGCCGCCGGGAGATCAGTGATGGTCTCTCTCAGCCCGGCGTACTTGGTCTTGAGCTCTACGGCAGCGGCACCATCACCCATCATCTTGAAGAACTCCTTGAACGCCGGAAGTCCAAGTCGTTGACCGTACTGCTTCACTTCCGCTGTCTTGGTACCCTCATTGTATTCGGCCTTCGCGGTGATCACGAGCTGATCTTGTCGGTAGTACTCCTTGAAGTCCTCCTTGGCCTCATCATTGAGATCAACGAACGTTACGGTCACCTCTATAGCCTGGGAGGTATCCTTGCAATGAAAGTCCTCGATGGTCAAGGAGGCCATGTCGGTCGCGGCATTGTCCACCTCCCTGAAGAAGATGTTCAACGCGCATAGAACGTTCGACTTGCCGGATCCATTCGGACCGACCAGGCAGGTATAGTCGTCGAACTCGATGGTCTCGTCCTTTATAGAGCGGAGGTTCTGGATGCGTAACGACTTGAGCTTCATAGCACTATTGGGTATTAGATCCTCCTTCGGGTAGCTCCAAGCTCTGCACCGTCGCTATCGCCGCCCCAGCGATTCCCTTGATGGAACCGTACATCTGCGCGGTGTTGGAGATCACAAGGTCCAGGTTCTTCTCGCGCTCGTTCCAGATGCGTTCATAGGCGCGGCGTTCTGAGGCGATGTCGTTCTTCAACTTCCGGAAGCTGGCCACGATCGCTTCGATGTGCATGGCGAACTCGGAGCCCGTGAGGTAGTTGTAGAGCATGGCCATCTTGTCGCCCTTGTTCTCCTGTGCGGCGATGGCGGTGCCCACCTGCAGCATCATTTCGCGCAGCACATGGCAGAGGCTCTTGAACTCATCATAGGTGCAGATCCATACGCCTTCACGCTGCCCCATGCGGTCCATTCCATCGGGCATGGCCTCGGTAACGATCACGCCCACATGCGTCTTGGCCGCCTGCATGTCCTGCTTCAGCTTGGCGATCCAGCCCGCCGTGAAGTGCTTCGTGCGCTTGCTCTCATAATAGATGGAACCGCATTCATGACCTGACCGGTCGCGCACGCGGTGGATGCAATCACCACCGCGCACACCCTTGCTGATCTCCTGCACTTCGTCCAATGGAAACGCGTTCCGCAGCCATTCTTCGATCGCCAGTTCCTGTATTTCGCCCTGTGCCTGCATCGAACCTTGTTCAGCCCGCCGTTTCATTTCCTCCATCTGCGCACTGAGCGCTTTGATCAACTCGTCCTTCTCGCGGATCGCCAGTTCCTGCTTGTCTGCTTCGGCTTTGGCGATCTTGGTCTTCTCCTGCTTCAGCAGTTCGTTCAGTTTTATCTCTGCCTCGGCGTTGATCTTGTCCGCAAGTTCATCCTTCTCGCGTTGTGCCTTGGCCAAGGCCGCTCGGGTCTGGTTCAGTTCCTTCAGCTGCAGGCTCTTCTCTTCAAGCTCCTTCTGCATGGCGATCACGCTCTCCTCCACCTCCCCGCGGATTGACTTCCGTAGGCTGTCCTCCTGCTCCTTCTTCGCCTTCGCGAGTTGGGTCTCCACGGCGGCCTTCACCTGACCATCCAACTGCTTCTTCTGTTCATCCACCTTCTTCTGGGCATCGGCGAGTTTCTCACGCTCCAGTTCCATGGTGCGCTCGTATTGCTGGCCGATCTCCGCCTGTACCTTGTCATAGAGCACCTTATTGACGTCCACTGGGGTACCGCACTTGGGACAGTTGATCTGGGCTTGAGTCTGAGGTTACATGGGAGGAGGATGGATATGAGGGACGCAATGTACAACTATATGATTGTATTAACTATTTATGTGCATATCTTCGCCTCACCTTGAAGTGCAATGCCCACATCAGCCGAAGTCGAAGCCTTCCTGCGGGAGTTCCATGCCCGTATGCGGGTGTGGGACGTGATTTTCCGGGACGACCGCGAGAAGAATACCATCACCCTGGTGCAGTTGGGCATTACCCGCGCCCAACGCAAAACGTTGCTGTTGGAGCTGACCGCCACAGACTACAGCGAGGGGCCTATCCGGGACAGGGACAAGGGCCCCGATCTCTGGGTCTTCGGCAAGGCCTTGAAGGGCACCGACCTCTACATCAAAGTGACCTTGGGCTTCGCCCAGAGCGGTGCTGTCATCTGCATCTCGTTCCACGCTGCTGAACACCCCATGAAATTCCCATTGCGATGAGGCCGACACTGAAAAGCCCGATGACGGGCAACGACATGCCGCTTTGCCGCGAGCCGCGCAAGATCCCCTTCCGCAAGGAGGAGTTCGAGATCATGTACCACTTTTACCGCGACACGGACGGCGCACAGTACACCGAGACCTTCACCGATGAGGTGAACATCAGCCAGGTGTACAACCAGTACCGCGACAAGTACAACCTTCCCTTCCCGGACGAGATCAAGGCGATCCGCGCCAAGTACGACCTGAGCGCGATCAAGATGAGCGAGGTGCTGGGCTTCGGTGCGAACGTGTGGCGCAACTACGAGGCGGGCGAGGTGCCCAGCGAAAGCAACGCACGTCTGATCCAGGTGGCGGATGACCCGATGGAATTCGGAAAAATGGTGCGGCTGAGCGCACACTTGGACGAGAAGGCGCGAGGGCGCATCCTGAAGCGCGTTGATGAACTGCTGAAGGAGAAGGACGGCTGGCACCTGGGCATGAACGAGGAGGACTATGTGATGGGCATCGAGCCGTTCGCCACGGTTCCGGACCATACCACCGGCTACCGCAAGCCCAGCCTGGAGCGGCTCTCGGAGATGATCGTGTTCTTCACCGAGGCCATGCAGCCGTGGAAGACGAAAATGAACAAGCTTCTGTTCTACGCGGATTTCAGGCATTACCAATTGCACGGCGTTTCCATCAGCGGTGCACCCTACCGCGCGGTCACCTGGGGCCCGGTGCCGAAACAGTTCGATGCCCTGTTCGACCATGTGGCCCGTACCGGCAAGGTGGACTTCGTGCAAAAGGAGCTGCCCGATGGGAACCTGGGTGGCCAGTTCCTGCCGCGCCAAGCAGCGGGCCATGCCAACGGTCCCCGTTCATTTCGCGAGATCCTGTTCGAGGAGAGCGAACTGGCCGTGCTGCGCGAGGTGGCGGAACGGTTCGCGATGGATGACGCACGGTCGATCATCGAGATCAGTCATCGGGAAGAGGCGTGGCAGAAGCATGAGAAGGACCACGGCATCATCGATTACAACTTGGCGTTCGGGTTGAAGGCGTTCGATCAACATCACAAGTCATGACACCTTCAATACAACTAGCGCTTCGCCACCAACTGCGATCAGGTGATGGCGTCATCATGGCCAAGAGCCCTATTGGATGGATTCAACACTTCGGCGTCTATATCGGAGTTGATTCCTCCGGAAGAGCCATGGTGGCCGAGAATTTCAAGGGGCATGGGGTGCGCATCATTCCTTTGGATCGCTTCCTCGACGGGGCGGAACCCACCCGGATCGAACGGTTCGAGGGCAGTTATTGGGAACGGCAGCAGATCGCACAACGGGCATACGACCGTTGCGGTCGAGTATACAATGCTGTATTCTACAATTGCGAGCACTTCGCGAACGATGTGCGATACGGCCAGGCCAGCAGCCGACAGGTGCGCATCGCAATTGGCGTTGTGCTGGCCATTCTCTTCTTGGTGTTTATGCTCCCCAAGTTGGTCAAACGTTCGCGTTGACCACATGCGCCGATCACTGCCATGTCCAAGCCAAAGCCGAAGTTCTATGTCGTTTGGGAGGGCCGCGAGACCGGCATCTTCAACTCATGGGACGAGTGCAACAAGCACATCAGTGGGTTCCCGCAGGCCAAGTACAAATCGTTCAAGAGCCTTGAGCTTGCACGCGAAGCTTTTCGCACTTCACCAGAGGCCTACATCGGCAAAGAAGTCTTCGACACATCACTGACTCCCGATCAACTTGCGCTGATCGGTGAACCAGAACTTGAGAGCATCAGTGTTGATGGCGCGTGGAATACAGCCACAGGAGACATCGAGGACCGATGTGTTCATACCCGCACGGGCGAGTTGCTTTTCGCGAAGGGTCCGTATACGGATGGAACGAACAACATCGCGGAATTCTTGGGGCTGGTTCATGCCTTGGCGCACTGTACGAAGAATGGCCTATTGAGCCCGATCTACACCGATAGCATGACCGCGATGAGCTGGGTGAAGCGCAAGAAGGCGTTCACCAAGCATCCGCGCAGCGAGTGGAATGCTGTCCTCTTCGACATGATCAACCGAGCTGAACAATGGCTTGCCACGAACGAGCCAACGAACAAGATCCTGAAGTGGGAGACGGAGGCTTGGGGTGAGATCAAAGCGGATTTTGGTCGAAAGTGACCGCGGTTCGACGCGGCACTTGATCAGCGATGGTACCCGCGTGAGCGGGCGTAGCGGCAGCCCGGCGAAGGAAGGGCTTTGCGGACCTGCCTACCGGCAGGCAGGTGCCTGCAACGAGCCCGCCTGCGGTAGGCAGGGAGGCGACCGAAGGAGGCGCTGTAGGGGGCTGTTATCTTCATCGTTTGCGCCCGACTTCTTCGATGGGCGATCGATCCTTGTCACCGGTGCGGCAGAAGCGATCCGTTCGCACAGAATGTTCCTGCAAAGACCAACGTATATCTTGACCGACAGAATCCTTTAACCCATGGACATGAGCATGTTCCTGCGCATCGTGAACGGCGGCCTCATTCTTTTCATGGCCTGGATGAGCCTGCGGGCCGGCTGGGGCATGATCACCAACAGCCCGGCGATGGTGAAGTTCTTCGAGCCCTTCGGCACGGCGGCGGTGCTGCGCCAACTGCTGGGCGTGATCACCGTGGTGGGCTGCCTGATGTTGTTCCACCCGAAGACCTTTGTCTGGGGCAGCTGGCTGAACCTGGGCGTGGTGATGTTCTTGTTGGTTCAATTCATCGCCCTGCACGACTGGATGGCCTTCCTGAAGGAATCGTGGGTGGTGGTGCTGGCCTTCGTGATCCTCTGGCTGGGGCATCCCCTCGCGGCGAAAGCAGCATGATGCCATCCGGTTCACCGTCTTGTGCAAGTGCACGCCCGACCTCATCTCCTCGGCGAGCGGTGTTCAAAGGGATCGGTCTCGTATGCGGAGATGGAATGACAGTAGAAGAAGGTGAGAGGGTGAGAGGGTGCAAGAGTGCAAGAGTGCGAGAGGGTGATGCACTCGAACCCTTGCACTCTCTCCCCCTT
>CAUJED010000081.1:0-5161 GCA_963169535.1 Bacteroidota bacterium
TTCCGTATAATTGAAGTGCGGTTCTTCGTATGAAGTTTAGTGGTAAAATCGCCACCTTCGCCAAGCCGCAAACCGTTTGGCGTAATGGCGGGTGCAGTGCCCTAACCAGATGCGCGGCTTTGCCGAGTGTCTGCCTGCCAATGGCCTTCGGCCGGTCCAGCAAAGGCGAACGTGTCCCCGTCATTAGGTAAGCGCGTAGCGCTCACCCCTTCACCTCCAAGCCCAACTCCTTCAGTTGCACCGCATCGATCCGGCTCGGCGCATCGATCATCATATCACGCCCGGCGTTGTTCTTGGGGAAGGCGATGAACTCGCGGATGTCGCTGCGGCCACCGAACAGGGATACCCAGCGGTCGAAGCCGAAGGCCGCGCCACCGTGCGGGGGCGCCCCGTATTCGAAGGCATCGAGCAGGAATCCGAACTTATACCGGGCCTCTTCGTCCGTGAACCCCAGGGCGCGGAACATGGCCTCCTGCATCGCACGGTCGTGGATGCGGATGCTGCCTCCGCCGATCTCGGTGCCGTTGATCACCAGGTCGTAGGCGTTCGCCCGTACGCTGCCCAGATCCTGCTGGTCGAAGAGCTTCTGTGCGTCCTCGGGCTTGGGCGCGGTGAAGGGGTGGTGCATGGCATGCCAGCGTCCGGTCTCCTCGTCCTGTTCCAACAAGGGGAAATCCACCACCCACAAGGGCTTGAAGGCCCATGGGTCGCGCAGGCCCAGGAGATCGCCGAGGTGCAGGCGCAATTCGTTCAGTTGTTTGCGCGTCTTGTCCGCCTTTCCCGCCATGATGCACAGGAGGTCGCCCTCCTTCATGCCGAAGCGCTTGGCCCATTCCATGATCTGCTCCGGCGCGAAGAACTTGTCCACCGTGCTCTTCAAGCCCTCTTCGGTCCATTTCACGAACACGATGCCGGTGGCCCCGATCTGCGGACGTTTCACGAAGTCGATCAATCCGTCGGTCTGCTTGCGGCTCCAGCCAGCGCAGCCTTCGGCGTTGATGCCCACCACCAGCTCCGCCTCGTCGAACACCTTGAAGCCCTTTCCCTGGGCCAGGTCGTTGAGCTCGTGGAAGCGCATGCCGAAGCGCAGGTCCGGCTTGTCGCATCCGTACCCCTTCATGGCCTGGTCGAAGCCCATGCGCGGGAAGGGCTCGTTGAACGCCTTGCCCAACACGGTGCGGAACAGATGCTTGGCCAGCCCTTCGAAGGTGTTCAGGATATCCTCCTGTTCCACGAAGGCCATCTCACAGTCGATCTGCGTGAACTCGGGCTGGCGGTCGGCGCGCAGGTCCTCGTCGCGGAAGCATTTCACGATCTGGAAGTAGCGGTCCATACCGGCCACCATCAGCAGCTGCTTGAAGGTCTGCGGGCTCTGGGGCAGGGCGTAGAACTCGCCCTGGTGCATGCGGCTGGGCACCACGAAGTCGCGTGCTCCCTCGGGTGTGCTCTTGATCAGCACGGGCGTTTCCACCTCCAGGAAGTGCTGTGCGCTGAGGTAGTTGCGCACTTCGATGGCCATGCGGTGCCGCAATTCGAAGTTCTTCCGGATGTTGGGCCGACGCAGGTCCAGGTAGCGGTACTTCATGCGCAGCTCATCGCCGCCATCGGTCTCGTCCTCGATGGTGAACGGAGGGGTCTTCGCATCGTTCAGTATGTTCAACTCCTGGACCACGATCTCCACGGCACCGGTGGGGAGGTTGTCGTTCTTGCTCTCCCTTTCTTTAACCACGCCCACGGCTTGTACCACGAATTCGCGCCCCAGGGTGCGCGCCTGGGCCACTAACGCCTGTTGGGCCTCACCTCCGGGGTTGAAGGCGAGCTGGGTGATCCCGTACCGGTCCCGGAGGTCGACGAAGGTCATGCCTCCCAGATCGCGGGTGCGTTGGATCCAACCGGCCAGGGTCACGGTCTTTCCAGTATCGACAAGGCGGAGTTCGCCACAGGTGTGGGTGCGGTACATCGGGTACGAGGGTGAACGGTGCCCTACCAAGGGGCGGTACGGCAGCGGGCGAAGTTACCAGTTGGTGCGGTACACCTACTGTACCGTGAAGGTGAGCGAGCGGCGGATGATGTCTCCATCCCGCTCCTGCACCCAGAAGGTCCAACGCTCCGTGCCCGCTTGCGGGCGCAAGTGGATCACCTTGTCGAAGGCCAGGGTGTCGGCGGTGAAGGCCATACTGTCCCGCACGCTATCCGGCCCACCATCGTACCGCGACAATACCTTGAAGGTCCTCAACGGGTCATCACCACGGCGGATCCGCACGCCGACCCGCAAGGAATCACCCATGCCGAACGTATCGCTCGCGTACGTGTAGCCGGGATCGGTAAGCAGGTCGATGCTTGGATTCCGCGTAGGCGTGTCGTCATCGTCGCGATCACAGCCGATCAGGAGCCAGGTGGCCAGCAGTAAGATCGGGGTCCAGGGGCGAAGGAACAGGGCGTGCCGCATGATGCGCAAAGGTATCGCGGCACTGGGCGCATGGTACACCTTCCGCCCCCTGCTGCCGCGTGACGAAGGGTTGGGACCCGTGGCCTGCGCGCCGGAAAGAGCCGTGGTATCTTCGTGACCTCTCGTTCCGATCATTCTCTCCTCTCACTTGGCCGTCGCTCCCAGCGCGCTCATCATCCATGAAAGCTCTCCTTGTCCCATTGGTGGGGTGTTCCTTTTCCATGGCCGTATTCGGTCAGGTCGCTCAGCTGAACGTGGCCCAGTATGATTCACTGAAGGCGATCGGCGCATTGCCGGCCGTTTTCGACCTGTCGTACCCCACGCTGGATCCCCCGCGTGTTCAACCTCCTACGGCCCGTGAGCGCGCGGGAGGCGACTGCAATTGCTGGATCGAGCCCGACTCCACCTACATCCTGGCCATGGAGCCCAACGATGACCTCAGCTCCGCGGCCATCACCCTGCCTTTCGCCTTCGATCTCTACGGCCAAAGGGATTCCATCTGTTTCGTGAACAACAACGGGAACGTCTCCTTCCTCTATCCGCACACCCGGTATTCGGCCTACGGATTCCCCGCGCCGGTGTTCCGCATGGTGGCCCCGTTCTGGGGCGATGTCGATACCCGCGCCATCGGTACGGTGAAGTACAAGTTGACCGCCAACGCGTTGTACGTGAATTGGGTGGACGTGGGCTACTTCTCGGCGCGAACGGACAAACGCAATTCGTTCCAGTTGATCATCAGCGATGGAACGAACACCGATGTGGGTATCGGGAGCAATGTGTCGTTCTGCTACAAGGAGATGCAGTGGACCACGGGGTCGGCTTCCTGTACGCCACATCCGGTGTATGGCACCACGTGCAGCAACCCCGAGGGCACCTACTCGTGCGATCCGAGCGATGGCCTCGAGCTCGGCTTCTGCGGTACCCCGGCCACCGTGGGTGCGAACCGTGGGAACGGAACGGATTTCGTGCAGTTCGGTCGATTCAACATGCCGGGAACCCGGTACGATGGACCGTTCGGCTATCCGGACGAGGTAGGCTGGCTCAGCTACAAGAACTTCGTTTTCTCCACGTCGGTCAGCTCTTCGAACATCGCACCGGTGGCCAGCGGAAGCTCGTTGTGCGATACGGTGCGGGTTTGCGCCGGTGTGCCGGTGGAGCTCGAGGTGGATTTCCTATCCCCGGAGCAGGGCCAAATCACCACCGCGGACTTCTCCATCGACCCCCCGCTCTCGGCCCCCATCACCGTGCAGAACAGTGGACCCGGCCTCACCACCACACTTCGTTTGGATCTCACGCCTACCCTGACCGATACCGGGTCGTACGTGATCACCTATTCCGCTACGGACAACGGGGTGCCACCACAGACCTCGACGGTTTCGGTGGTGTTGCAGGTGAGCGAGGTGCCCACCGTAGCCCCCGTGATCACCGGCGATACCGTGGTATGCCCGGGCAGAACGGTGGAGCTTACCGCATCGGGCGATCACCCGTTCTACGAATGGTCCGATGGGCGTACGGGACGGTCCATCCGCGTCGGCCCGGGTACGTACCGGGTATCCGCAGGACCCATGAGCTGCGCGCTGTTGTCCGATACGTTCGTGGTGCACGCGGCCCAGGCTCCGGCCCCGGTGATCGATGGGGTCCTGTTCAGTTGTGGCGGGCAACCCACTCCGCTATCCACTACCGAACCCTATGCCAGTTACCGATGGAGCACCGGAGAACGCACTGCGACCATCCTCGCTGGGACCGGCACATACACGGTCGATGTGACCAACGACCAGGGTTGCACTGCGGTATCGGCCCCGGTGAACGTGTTGGTCGCCGCCGATCCAACGGCCTACTTCATGGGTGAGCCCGATGGGGCCGTTCCCCGGGGCACCACGGTCATCTATTCCGATCGATCGGAGGGTAACGGTGGCAGCGTGGTGGCTTGGTCCTGGCGGATCGATGGAGTGGCCGCCGGTACCGATAGCACGCTCTCGATCACCTTCGATACCCCTGGGTTCCATCCGATCACCCTGGTGGTGACCACCGCCGACGGCTGTACGCATACATACACCTATGTGCAGGTGGTCCTCCCCGAAGGGATCGAGCGGCCCAACGTGTTCACCCCCAATGGCGATGGGATCAACGATGCGTTGGTGTTCGAAGGCGTTCAGTTCCATGCGAACGCTTCGCTGCAGGTGATGAACCGATGGGGGCAGGAGGTGTTCTCCAGTGCGAACTACAAGAACACCTGGCGACCTTCCAAGGAGATCCCGGAGGGCACGTACTATTACATCCTGCGCCTGCCCGATGGTAAGGAGTACACCGGGCATGTGACCCTGTTGCGCTGAACCGAAGTCCTTCCGGCATGTGCCCTGGCCCAAAGGTGTGATAAGGTGCGCTGTACCGATCGTGTTCACCAAGTAACACTGGGGGGCGCGGCGTACGCACCTGTTCCGGGTTCGCGCATGCAGGCGTTATGGCGTTCGAGGTCGCTGCGGTGGAAGCATGAAGCGGTCCATTCTTGATGCACATCAAGTGCCCCGGGCGCTGGCGCCCGCAACCTTCGCGGCATCAAAAAACCGAACACATGAAGAACAACAGGATCATCGATATCGCCACCTGGGCCATCGTGCTCATATCCGCGCTGGGCACGCTCTCGGTAAGCCTCATGGCCTTGGTCGACCCCCAAGGGGTGATGGCCATGGTGCATACTCCGTTGGACAACGC
>CAUJED010000082.1:0-10919 GCA_963169535.1 Bacteroidota bacterium
CGAACCCTCCAGAAGCGGTGAAGGGGACATCCAAGGGCGCACCCCAACACCAGACCGTATCAGGCAGCAGTCCAAGTTCCAATTGAGCCATCGCCCCGAAGCAGGGGATGCCAATCATGGAAGCAAGCAGGATGCGATGCGTGGTCATGGTGTGGTGGTTCTACCACTCGAAGGTATCCGGTCGCATGACACGGCGCACACGCTTTCGACCAACCATCCATTGCCCTGGACGATGCACTGAAGCGGAAAAGACCGATGCTACTTCTTGCGGAAGAACATCCGGATCGGCACTCCGGAGAAGCTGTACAACTCGCGCAAGCGGTTCTCGAGGAAGCGGGCGTAGGCGGGTTTGATGTACTGCGGCAAGTTGCAATAGAACACGAAAGAGGGCACCACCGTGGGCAGTTGGTTGATGAACTTGATGGTGACCTGCTTGGACTTGTACATGGGAGGTGGCTGCCGTTCGATGATCGGCAGGAGCGCATCGTTCAGCTTGCGCGTGGGGATCTTGCGCGCACGGTCCTCGTACACCTTCATACCCACCTCCATGGCCTTCAGGATACGCTGCTTCTCGAGGACGGAGATGAACACCACGGGCACATCGGTGAAAGGCTCCAGGCGCGCCTTCACCTCGGCCTCGTATTGCCGCAGCGTGTTGGTGTCCTTCTCGATCAAGTCCCATTTGTTCACCAGCACCACCAGGCCCTTCCCGTTCTTCTGGATGATGGACAGGATATGCAGGTCCTGTTGCTGCACACCATCGGTGGCATCGATCATCAGAAAACACACATCGCTCTCCTCGATGGCGCGGATGGAGCGGATCACGCTGTAGAACTCGATATCCTCATCCACCTTCTGCTTCTTGCGGATGCCTGCGGTGTCCAGGAGCATCACATCGAAGCCGAACACGTTCCACCGGGTGTTGATCGGGTCGCGCGTGGTACCGGCGATGGGCGTTACGATGTTCTGTTGGCGCCCAAGCAGGGCGTTCACGAACGAGGACTTCCCCACATTGGGTTTGCCCACGATGGCGAAGCGCGGCACCTCTTCGTTCTCGTCCTCACTGGGCTTGGTGAAACTGGCCACGAGGGCATCGAGCAGTTCGCCGGTGCCTGCCCCGCTCTGCGCCGCGATGTTGAACACCTCGCCCAGACCGAGACCGTAGAACTCCGCCGAGTCGTACTGCCGGGAATGGTCGTCCACCTTGTTGGCCACGAGGAAGATGGGTTTCTTCGCCCTGCGCAACATGGAGGCGATGGCTTCGTCCATGGCCGTGAGGCCGTGGTGCACATCCACCAGGAAAAGGATCGAGTCGGACTCCTCGATGGCCAGGGTCACCTGCTTGCGGATCTCCTCCTCGAAGACATCGTCGCTCCCGCTGATGTAACCGCCGGTATCCACCACACTGAACACGATGCCGTTCCACTCCGCCTTGCCATAGTGGCGGTCGCGTGTGGTGCCGGCCACATTGTCGGTGATGGCCTGCCGCTCTTCGATCAACCGGTTGAAGAGGGTGCTTTTGCCCACGTTGGGCCTGCCTACGATAGCTACGATATTACCCATGTCGGTAGGGGTACGGGGGTCGCCTGGCTTCAGGTCAATAACCGTACTTCTTCAGTTTCGCTTCATTATCGCGCCAGTCGGGATCCACCTTCACCTTCAGGTCGAGGAACACCTTGCGATCGATGTACTTGCTGATGGCGATGCGCGCATAGGTCCCCAATCGGCGCAAGGCGTTCCCACCCTTGCCGATGATGATGCCCTTCTGGCTTTCGCGCATCACGATCACATCGGCCTGTATGCGCACGATGTCGGGTGCTTCCTCATAGCTGTTCACCACCACCTGCGTGCTGTAGGGGATCTCCTGTTCGTAGATGGTGAGCACCTTCTCCCGGATGATCTCGCTCACGAAGAAGCGCATGTTCCGGTCGCTCAGCTCATCCTTCGGGAAATAGGCGGGATGTTCGGGCAGCTGCTCCACCAGATAGCCGCGCAGTTCGGCCACGTTCAACCCGTGAAGGGCCGATAGTGGTACCACCTTGGCGTGGGGGAACTCCTGCTGCCACGCCTCCAAGGCTTGGAGCACGGCGGCCTCATCGCCGGTATCGACCTTGTTCACCAGGACCACGGTGGGGCCTTTGAAGCGGTGGGCACGCTTCAGCAGATGCTCCGAGCGCTCGGGACGTTGGCCCAGTTCCACCATCACGATCAGTACATCGGCATCGATCAGCGCCTCCTCCACGGCATCCATCATGCGTTCCTGCATGGGATACTGCGGATCCAGGATCCCCGGCGTATCGCTGAGCACGATCTGGTGGTCGTCCCCGTTGAGGATACCCAGGATCCTGTGGCGCGTGGTCTGGGCCTTGGGGTTCACGATCACCAGCTGCTCGCCGAGCAGGGCGTTGAGCAGCGTGCTCTTGCCCGTGTTCGGCTCGCCGATGATATTGACGTATCCCGCCTTGTGGGTCATGGTCTGTTCCGAAATGACGAACCCCCGATCTCTCGGGGGTTCGTTGTAGCGGGGGCAGGACTCGAACCTGCGGCCTTCGGGTTATGAGCCCGACGAGCTACCATCTGCTCCACCCCGCAATGGGCGGCAAAGATAGGGGAAAATCTTCACGGTCCGACGATCCTTGCTTCTTCTTCTCATCCTGCCCCCGGAACCGCGACCGCGACACCGGCCGCATCGGTGTGGTGGCGGTGGGTGATCTCCCCTGCTGCGCCGCGGGAAAAGCGCGGATCCCGGCCGTCCATGCCAGGGCCAGGACCGTGTCGGAAAGCGCCAAGGGAAGGTCCGCCTTCCAGCTGAGGTTCCGGACCCGCTACCGACAGAACAGCCTAGGCGGCCATCCCCACTTGCCGCAGGTGGGCCAGGTGGCTACGCAATGCGCTGCGCAACGTGGGGAACTCACGGTACTCCACCCCGAACTCGGAACACACCTGCTTGAGGCGCGCGTTCAGCGCGGGGTAGTGGATGTGGCTGATGCGCGGGAAGAGGTGGTGTTCCACCTGGAAATTCAAGCCACCGAAGAGCCAGTTCCACACCTTGTTGTGCGTAGCGAAGTTCACCGTGGTCTGTACCTGATGGATGGCCCACTCGCTCTCGATATGACCGCCGTTCGGTCCGGGGCTCACGAAATCGGTGTGCTCCACCACATGCGCCAGCTGGAACACCACGGCGATGAAGATGCCGGTTACGAACACCATCACGCCGTATCCCACCAGCGTGGGCACCACACCGGCGAAGAACATGGGCAACACGATGAAGATGGCCACATAGCTCAGTTTGGTCACCCAGAACACGACATGTTCCTTCAGCTTCATCGGCTTCATGCGGGTGTTGTCCGCGATCTTACCCGTGAAATACTTCTTCATATCGTTATAGAACACCCAGAAGAGGTAGGTGAGGCCGTAGAGCAACAGACCGTAGATGTGCTGGAACCGGTGGAACCAGTAGCGCTTCTGCCCCTCATGCACACGGATCCATGGTTTGATGTCGATATCATCATCCATGCCCTCCACGTTGGTGAAGGTGTGGTGGTTCTCGTTGTGCTTCATCTTCCAGAAATGCACGCTCCCGCCCAACAGGTTGAGCGAATGGCCCATGAGCTCGTTCACCCACTTGCGGCTGCTGTAGCTCCCATGCGCCCCATCGTGCATCACGTTGAACCCGATGCTCGCCACGACCAACCCAAGCAGGGCACAAAGCCCCAGCGCCAACCAGGTATTGGTCGGCGTGAAGAACACCAATATGACATACAGCCCGATGAGGGTGGTCAATAGGATGGCCGTCTTCCAATACAGGCGGCCATCGCCGGTCTTCTTCAGGTCGTTCTCCTTGAAATAAGCCTCGGTGACCTCCCGGAGCCGTTGGAAGAAAACAGGTGGGGTCTTGGCGAATGTGGTCTGGGCCATTGACAGGGGTCGCGATCGTGCGCTGCAAAAATACGCTGGCCGCGTCCGCCGCCGACTCCCCTGATCGAGGGAGTTGTCAACGGCGGTGACCAGGCATCGCATGTACCGCGTTCTCCCTGCCCTGATGGAGCACCACGGCGGACGAGCGGCACCTGGCCCTCATTCCGACCCATGGATAACGTTACATTTGCAACCATTACGAACGGAACGACCATGCCCTCTTCGTCCATCGGCTACTGGTGCTCGGCTGTCGCCCACCGCTACTTCGCCCGCTTGCAACACAAGCTGGAAAAGCTGGATATCACGAACTGGTACTACGTGCTCTTAGTGATCGAAGATGGCAAAGGCGAGCTTAGCCAGCAGGAACTCGCCGACCGCCTGGACTTGGACAAGGTGGCAATGACACGCGCCCTCGACCACCTGGGCGAGAAGGGCTATGTGGAACGATGCGATTGCGCGGGCGACCGTCGGAAATACCTGGTCAAACTGACGCCCAAGGCCCGGACCGCTGTAAAGGCGATCCGCAAGGCCTACGAAGAACTGAACGAGGAGGCCTTGAAGGGGATGAAGAAGGCCGACCGAGCGGCATTCCTCGAACAACTGATGGCCATGGTGAACAACCTACGCTCCGAGGACACCCCGGTGGCATACACGAACAAACGCGTACACGCATGAGAGTTGCGGAAAAGTGGATGGGAGGCTTTGATGGTGGGGTGCATGCCTCGCCGAGGATCACGGGCAGGGCAGCAGGCATAGCCAGCGCAGTGGTGCTGCTCTCCGCCTGCGGCGGCACCACCGACCAACCCACCCAGACCGGACCACCGCCCGCCATGGCCGTGCAGGTCCACGTTTTGCAAGGCACACCGCTGGACAACGCCTTCACCACCACGGGCACCCTGCTGCCCAACGAAGAAGTGGAACTGCGCAGCGAGGTCAGCGGGCGGGTCACGCACATCGGTTTTCAGGAGGGCGGCAGGGTGAGCGCCGGGCAGGTGCTGGTGCGCATCAACGATGACGACCTACAGGCGCAACTGCGCAAGGCCGAGGCGGGCTTGAAGGTGGCGCAGGACAGCGAGGGCCGACAGAAGCAATTGGTGGACGTGAGCGGCGTGAGTCGTGAGGTGTACGAGGCCACCGTGGCGCAGCGCATCGGCATGCAGGCCGACGTGGACAACCTGCGCGCACAGATCGCCAAGACCACGATCCGTGCGCCGTTCAGCGGGGTCATCGGGTTGCGCAGCATCAGCGAAGGGGGGTACGTCTCCCCCACCGCGCCCATCGCCGCACTGAAGCAGACCGATCCCATGAAGCTGGACTTCACCGTGCCCGAGCGCCACGGACGGCAGATGCGGTCCGGCACCCGCGTGGCCTTCACGCTGGAGGGCGACACTGGCCGCTACCACGCCGAGGTGTACGCCGTGGAGCCCAGCGTGGACCCCACCACCCGCACGGTGCGCGTGCGCGCCCGCAGCGCCAACAACAACGGCCACCTGATGCCCGGCGCCTTTGCCAAGGTGGACGTGAAGCTGGAGACCATCGCCGATGCGCTCACCATCCCCGCCGAGGCGCTGATCCCCGACATCCAAGGCCAGAAGGTGATGGTGATGAAGAACGGTAAGGCGCAGAGCGTGCGCGTGGACATCGGCATACGCACCGAGAACACCGTGCAACTGATCAGCAACGTGCAGCCGGGGGATACCGTGATCACGAGCGCGCTGCTGGCGGTACGGGATGGCATGGCCGTGCGGCCGGCGGAAAGGAAGGGAGAGGAGAGGGAATGAAGAATGAAGAACGAAGAATGATCAATGAAGAATGAAGAATGTAGAAGGTCAAATGGTGAACTGGAGCGGAGACCGCAGCCTTCGCAGGATCAATTCCATTCACCATTGACCATTCGCCATTCACCCTGAGCGTATCAGTATGAACATCAGCTCCCTCTCCATCAACCGGCCCGTGCTGGCCACGGTGATCTCGATCTTCCTGGTGCTTTTCGGGGTGATCGGCTTCACCTATCTCGGCGTGCGCGAGTACCCCAGCGTGGACCCGCCGGTGATCACCGTGACCACCAACTACGTGGGCGCCAACGCGGACATCATCGAGAAGCAGATCACCGAGATCCTCGAGGAGAGCATCAACGGCATCGCGGGCATCACCAGCCTTACCAGCGTGAGCGCCGACGGCCGCAGCACGGTCTCCGTGGAATTCGATCTGGACATGGACCTGGAGGCGGCGGCCAACGACGTGCGCGACCGCGTGAGCCAGGCCGTGCGCAACCTGCCCGCCGATGCCGACCCGCCGATCGTGGCGAAGAGCAATGCCGACAGCAGCCCGATCCTGAGCATGACCATGCAGAGCGACCAACGCTCGATGCTGGAGCTGAGCGAGATCGCGAACAACAACTTCAAGGAACGCCTGCAGACCATCGAGGGCGTGAGCGAGATCCGCATCTGGGGCGAGAAGAAGTACAGCATGAAGCTGCAACTGGACCCCGTGAAGATGGCCGGCTACCGCATCACCCCCGGCGATGTGCGCGCCGCACTGGACCGCGAGAACGTGGAGCTGCCCAGCGGCCGCATCGAAGGCTACCGCACGGAACTGAGCATCCGCACGATGGGCCGGTTGGAGACGCCCGAGCAGTTCAACGACCTGATCCTGCGCGACGAGGGCGGCGTGGTGGTGCGCCTGCGCGACGTGGGCCGCGCCGAGCTGATGCCCGAGAACGAACGCAGCCTGCTGCGCGGGAACGGCGCGGTGCCGCAAGTGGGGATCGCCGTGACGCCGCAGCCCGGCAGCAACTACATCGCCATCGCCGACGAGTTCTACAAGCGGTTCGACCAGATCAAGAAGGACCTGCCCGGCGACCTGCGCTACACGCTTGCCATGGACACCACGGTGGGCATCCGCAAGGCGATCCTCGAAGTGGAGGAGACGATCGCCATCGCCTTCCTGCTGGTGGTGCTCATCATCTTCGTGTTCCTGCGCGACTGGCGCACCACGTTGATCCCCGTGCTGGCGATCCCGATCTCGCTGATCGGCGCGTTCTTCATCATGTACATCGCGGGCTTCAGCATCAACATCCTCACGCTGCTGGCCGTGCTGCTGGCCACGGGCATCGTGGTGGACGACGCGATCGTGGTGCTGGAGAACATCTACAGCAAGATCGAACGCGGCATGGACCCGATCCAGGCCGGGCACGAGGGCAGCAAGGAGATCACCTTCGCCATCATCAGCATCACCATCACGCTGATGGCGGTGTTCCTGCCGGTGATCTTCCTCAGCGGGTTGACCGGTCGCCTGTTCCGCGAGTTCGGCATCGTGGTGGCCGGGGCCGTGTTCATCAGCGCCATCGTGAGCCTCACGCTCACGCCCATGCTCAGCGCGCACTGGCTGAAACACCGGACGAAGCGCAGCCGCTTCTTCGAGGTGACCGAGCGCTGGTTCGAGCGGATGACCGAGGGCTACAACCGCTCGCTGCAACGCTTCATGAAGGTGCGTTGGGTGGCGCTGGTGATCATGCTGGTGAGCATCGGCCTGATCGCAGGCATCGGCGGCAACCTGCAAAGCGAGCTGGCGCCCATGGAGGACAAGAGCCGCTTCATGGTGCAGAGCACCGCGCCCGAGGGCACCAGCTTCGAGGTGATGAACGATTACCTCACGGACATCATCCACATGGTGGATACATTGCCCGAACGGCAGGCGCTGCTCAGCGTGACCGCGCCGGGCTTCGGCACGGCCAGCAGTACCAACACCGGTTTCGTGCGTGTTACGCTGGTGGAGCCGGAGGAGCGCACCCGCACCCAGGACGCGATCGCAAAGCAGGTGATGGCGCAATTGCCGCAATACAACCTCGCGCGCAGCTTCGTGATCCAGGAGCCCACCATCGGCGGTTCGCGCTTCACCACGCTGCCGGTGCAGTACGTGATCCAGGCGCCCACCTTCGAGAAGCTGCGCGAGGTGATCCCGCAATTCATGGAGAAGGTGGCGGCCGACAAGACCTTCCGCGTGAGCGACCTGAACCTGAAGTTCAACAAGCCCGAGCTGAACGTGGAGATCGACCGCGACCGGGCGCGCGCCATGGGCGTGAGCATGCGCGACATCGCCGAGACGCTGCAACTGTACTTCAGCGGTCAGCGCTACGGCTACTTCATCTTCAAGGGCAAACAATACCAGGTGATCGGTCAGGCCACGCGCGCCGACCGCGATGCGCCGGTGGACCTGAGCAGCGCCTTCGTGCGCAACGACAAGGGCGAGCTGATCCAGTTGGACAACCTGGTGCGCATGAGCGACCGCAGCACGCCGCCGCAACTGTTCCGCTACAACCGTTATGTGAGCGCCACGGTGAGCGCCGATCCCGCCGAGGGTTATACCATCGGCGACGGTATCGCGGCCATGGACCGCATCGCCGACGAGGTGCTGGACGACACCTTCAGCACCACCCTCGCCGGAGTGAGCAAGGAATTCGCCGAGAGCGGCAGCAGCATCGCCTTCGCGTTCGTGCTGGCGCTGATCCTCGTGTTCCTGATCCTTGCCGCACAGTTCGAGAGCTGGATAGACCCGCTGGTGGTGATGTTCACCGTGCCGCTGGCCCTGGCCGGTGCGGTGCTGTCGCTCTGGCTCGGCGACCACACGCTGAACATCTTCAGCAACATCGGCATCATCGTGCTCATCGGCCTGGTGACCAAGAACGGGATCCTGATCGTGGAGTTCGCCAACCAGCGCAAAGAGCACGGGCTGAAGAAGATTGACGCCGTGGTGGACGCCGCCACGCAGCGCCTGCGCCCCATCCTGATGACCACCCTGGCCATGGCGCTGGGCGCGCTGCCCATCGCGCTGGGCCTCGGTGCCGCCGCGAAGAGCCGGATCCCCATGGGCATCGTGATCATCGGCGGGTTGATGTTCTCGCTGGTGTTGACGCTGTACGTGGTGCCGGCGCTGTACAGTGTTATGAGCAGGGAGAAGAGGGCAGGAGGTGATAAGGAGAAGAAGCGAGGAAGTGAAAGACCAAGAGAAGATGGTGGTACGGACCAAACATTGTTGCACGCATGAGAACCCTCTTCACCTCTTCGCTTCTTCTCTTCCTCACCAGCATTCACGCCCAACCCCTCACACCCGAGCAGGCCGTGGCCATGGCGCTGGAACACAACCATGGGATCCGCTTGGCCAAGTTGGAGGCACGCACCAGTGAACTGCTGAACAACGCCGGCAACGCCGGGATGCTGCCCACCTTGGACGCGAACGGTTTCTACACGATCGACAACAGCAGCACGAAACAGACCTTCTTCAGCGGTGAGACGCGCGAGGCCGACAACGCCGATAGCCGCGTGCTGGACGGGGTGCTGGCCCTGAACTGGACCGTGTTCGACGGGCTGGCGATGTTCGCCGCGAAGGACCGGCTGGCAGCGCAGGAAGGCATCGGGAAGACCGAGCTGCGCCAACAGATGGAAAGCACCGTGTACGATGTGCTGACCAATTACCACCTGGCCGTGCAACTGAACAGCGCCGTGCGTGTGCAGCAGGAAGGGCTGCGCACCTCGCGCGAACGCCTCACGATCGTGGAGACCGGCGAGCGCATCGGATCGAGCAGTGGCCTGCAGGTGGTGCAGGCGCGGCTGGACCTCAGCGCCGATAGCGCCGCGCTGCTGGAACTGCGGCAACAACAAGCCATCGCCCATAACCGCCTGAACGCACTGCTGGGCCGCGCCGTGGATACCCCCGTTGAAGTGGCCGATGCCATCGCCCCAGCCGAGGTGCTTGACCTGGCGACCGTACAGCGCGATGCCCGCGCCGGGAACACCGCGTTGCAACAGGCCCGCCAACGGCAGTTGCTGGCGGACATCAGCGTGAAGGAGCTGCGCGGCGCGCTCTTCCCGCGCATCGATGTGTTCGGCAACTATGGCTACACGCGCAGCACCAGCGCGGTGGGCTTCCTCAAGAGCAACACGCAGTTAGGCCCCGACTACGGCGTGCGTGTGAGCGTTCCGCTGTTCCGTGGCTTGCAGGCGAACCGCGCCGTGGAGGCCGCGAAGATCACCCGTGAACAGGCGGGCATCAGCACCGAACAGGCCCAGCTGCAGCTGGAACAACAAGTGCTGGACGGCTGGGCCACCTACACCACCGCCCGGCAGCGCGTGGCCTTGGATGAAGCGAACCTCGAAGGGATCCGCCAACAGGTGAACGTGGCGTTGGAAAGCTACCGCCTGGGCATGATCACCGCCGTGGAACTGCGCGACGTGCAACAAGGCCTGATCGACGCGGAGAACCGGCTGCTGCTGGCGCAGTACGAGGCCAAGGCTGCGGAGCTGCGGTTGAAGTGGCTGGCGGGGCGGTTGGTGTGAGCTACCCCACCGTGTGGGTCCGGCGGTCGTGCACCGACCACCGCCCGAGCACGGGAACGGCGAGCATGAAAGCCAAGACGCCCAAGGCCCCTATTCCCTGATCAAGGTCGTAAGGGTGCTCGATGCTCCTCGAAGAACGACGCGACCGGACGGTGTCGTCCGATCGCGTTGTTCTGATAGAGAAAGGGAGTGTAGCGCAGGCAGCAAACTCGTAGAAGTACCACCAAACCCCAAACGAACGCCACCCACGCCACACCTTACCGATCAAGCCGCTTCAGCGCGGCTGTTCAATTCTTCCGCCACCCGCTTCACACCCACCAGCCGTTCCACCCATTGGCGCCCGGCTTCGCGGGCAAGCCGTGCGGCGTGCGGCAAGCCTTCGAAATCACCTTGCCACAATTCCAAGCGCGTACGATCCTTGGCCTCCGGGATCAGATGAAGGTCCACGGTGGTACAGCTCGCCGGTTCATCGGGTAATCCGCTACGGACATCGTAGTGCGAATAGCGCAACCGCTGTCCAGGGAGCATGGTCAGCACCGTACCCATGGCCGCCACTTCAGCGGCTCCGGAATTATCGCGCACCAGCCACTGAAAACGCTTTCCGCGCTGCAATTCACCATGCAGCGACCACGCCAAAGAAAGGTGGGTCAGCTTCGGATCGCTCAA
>CAUJED010000083.1:0-25022 GCA_963169535.1 Bacteroidota bacterium
TGACCCGCACCAGGGTTGGGATGGTTCAGAGGTGCCCTTGGGGGTGTACATCTGGCAGGTGAGCATCGATGATCGGACCGGCGACCACCAGCAACGGACCGGCCATGTGACGCTTCTGCGTTGAACGTGGGGCTATACCGATCAGGAATTCCGTACCGTCCGGTCTACCTCCCCGTGGCTGCTCCGAGGCCACGCCACGAGCCCGCGATGTGGGCCATTCCTGGGGGCACATGCGCTTCCCCCATACCGCATCTTCGGCCTCGCCTGTATTCCCGAACCGGGGCCTACGGCATAGCATTCCCGGAGCAGGTGTGGTGAAAAAGAGCGAGCGGATCGGCCTCTGCCTTAGTGCGAATTGGTACAAGAACGTGCGACCCCGGCCATCGACGTACGGCCGGGGTCCCACGTTCGATCGGGATCAGCGAATGTCGTTCAGCTTACGCTGGAGTTGCTCCACGTCCTTCTGGACCTCTTCGCGGGTCTGGGTGCGTTCGGCTTCGGCTTTGGCTGCATCGGGCTTCGCACCTTCGATCTTGTTGAGGCTGCCTTGCGCCTTGGCCTCGCTGCTCATCAACTTGGCCAGTTCGGCTTCGCCCTTGGTGAGCTTGCCGCGCAATTTGGCCAGTTTCTCCAGGTCCTTCGGGTTGTTGGTGAGCTGGAATTTCTTTTCCAGCCCGGCGATCTCGCCGCTGAGCTTGGCGTTGTCGCCCTGCACCTTGCCTTGTTTCGCCTTGATCTTCTTCAGCTCGGCATTGGCTTTGGCGCTCTTCTTGTCCAGCTTGGCGGCATCGGCCTGGGCGCTTTCCTGCTTGCCGGTGGCTTTCTCCAGGCTCTTTTTCTTGGCATCGATCTGCGTCTGCACCACGGCCTTGTTGTACTTCACGGCCAGTTCCAGCATCAGGCGTGCAGCGGCCTCCTGTTCGTCCACGGCCACGCTATCGTTCTTGGCGAAGGCCACCGTGAGGCGAGCGGCCCCCGCTTTCTTTTCCGTGGTGCTGTTCGCCAGTACGACCATGGGGGCCGGCGTCACCGCCGTTTGCATGACGCCCACCGCCTTGGTGGGTTTGGATCCGCTGATGCCCTGGCTGATCGCCTTGTAGTCGGCTTTCCACAGGTCCAGCGCGGTGTTGGCGTTGCTTTCGAAGATGGTGATGGTATGTGCCGGCAGTTTATGCGTGCCATTCACCAGGCTATCGGGTACCACGGTGAGGGTGTTGCTCCAGTGCAATGCGTAGCCCTCCTTGGTGGTTTGGGCCTGTGCGGAGAGGGAGAGGAGCAGGGCGCAGGAGAGGGGGAGATGGTAACGCATGGTCTTTCGGTTTTCGTGCTCGTTGATGCTTGGGACGTCGGTGGGCCCGCCACGTCACTCCGCAGCGGGTGTTGCCAGTTGTTTCAAGGTAAGGTACACGCGGTGCAAAGGAAGGCCCATGACGGTGTAGAAGCTGCCGTTGATCCGTTCCACGGCCACGTAGCCGATCCAGTCCTGGACTCCATAGGAACCGGCCTTGTCGAAGGGGGAGTAGCGCTCCACATAGTAGGCGATCTCCTCTTCGGTGAGCGGTGCGAAGGTGACTTCGGCCACATCGGAGAAATGCACCCGACGATCGCACGTGCGCAGGCACACGCCGGTCACCACCTGGTGGGTACGCCCTGCGAGCATGCCCAGCATCGCACGGGCTTCGGCGGCGTCAGCGGGTTTGTTGAGCAGGTGATCGTCCACCAGCACGGTGGTGTCGGCGGTGACCAGCACCTGGTCCGGGTCCAAGGGCAAGTGGTAGGCTTCCGCCTTCTTCACCGCGAGGTGTTCGGCCACCAGGTGGTGCGGCATGCCCACGGGCGGTGTTTCATCCACCTCGGTGCTGGTCACGGACACCGGGAGGTCCAGGCCGGCAAGAAGCTGTCTGCGGCGCGGCGAGGCCGATGCGAGGATGAGGCGCCAGGGCAGGTTCATGGTATGTAGCGGATGAGGAGGGCGTAGCCGATGGCCGTGATCATGGCCACCTTCATGATGTTCCCAGCACGCACGAACTCCTGGCGGTGGTGCGCCTGATAGGTGAACCCTGCGGAAAGCAACAGTGGTCCGATGATGGCGATGCCGATGTACCAGTAGGATAGCGGGTCGCGCAGCAGTTGCGAACGCAGGAAGAGCAGCAGTGCGATGATGATCCCGATGTGCACCAGCACCAGGGTCCTCGCCCACTTCATCCCCCACACGATCGGTAGCGTGCGGCAGCCGTCGGCTTCATCGCCTTTCACGTCGGCCATGTCCTTCTGCAGCTCGCGTACCAGGGTGCTGAGGAAGGCGAACACGGCGAAGCCCAGGATCCAGTACCAGAGCTCGATATGGAAGGGCTGCATCTCGTACCGGTCGTGGTTCGGCAGCTCCACCACCCAGGTGGGGTCCATGGCGCGCTGGAGCAGCGGAAGCTCGTATAGGCCCACGGTGAGCGGTACCAGGCCCGTGAGGATGGCCACCAATCCGTTGCCAACGATCAGCCGCCGCTTGAAGGTGGTGCTGTACACCCACAGGGCGCCGATGGCGAAGGCCGGGATGGCGGCCCATTTCCACAGGCCGGTGCGCCACGCCACGAATGCGCCCAACAGCATGCCCACACCGCTGAGCACCCCATGGGCCGTCATGGCCACACGGCGTTTCACCGTGCGGCCCACGATGACCGCATCGGGCTTGTTGATCCTGTCGATCCGCGTATCGAAGTAGTCGTTGATGACGTTGCCCCCCGCAGCGATGAGCACCGTGCTCAACACCAAGGCGATGAACAGGGGCAGGGGCATCTGCGGGCCGAAGTGCGCCGGTAGGATCAGGTCGGCACGCTGCACATCGCCCACCTGGTCCACCAGTTGCCGCAAGCCACGCTCCAAGTGTCCGCCGATCACCCCGTAGCGCATCAATGCCATGGTGGCCGCGATGATCAGCAGGTTCAGCGGGCGGGTGAGCTTGAGCAGGTCCTTCATCACCAGGAGTGTGCGGCTTCCGTCAGCCATCGGCCTTGCACTTTCATGGCCTGTTCCAGCAGGTCGCGCACGCAACCGTCGCCGCCATTGCGGTGGCTCACGTACGCACTGATGGCTTTGATCTCCGGCGCCGCATCGGCGGGGCAACAGGGGAAGCCCACCCGTTGCATCACGCGCATGTCGGGGATGTCATCGCCCATGTACGCGGTGGTGGCGGGGTCGAGCCCTTCGGCCACCAACTGTTCGAAGAGGCGCTGTTTGTCCATGGTGCCCAGGTGGATCTCGGTGACCCCCAGGCGTTCGAGCACGGTGCGCACCCCCACCGAATGGCCACCGCTGATGATGATGATGCGCAGCCCTTCTTTGACGGCGTGCTGCACGGCATACCCGTCGCGGGTATGGAAGGTGCGCACGGGGTCCGTGTCGGGAAGCAGGAGGTTGCGCCCATCGGTGAATACGCCATCCACGTCGAAACAGAAGGTGCGGAGCCCGGCGAGGCGCTCTTTATAGGTGGGTGTCTCCATGGTCCTCATGCCCGTATGCCCGCAGGATCATGCTGCTCAGCAGGACGTAGGCGGTGCGAAGTTCGGGATCCTGGGCCAAGCGTTCGAGGTGGTCGTGGATGGTGCCCTTGTCGCCGCGCCGCGCGGGGCCGGTGAGCGCCTCCGCAGGGCCGATGGCTGCCGCACGTTGCGCCGTGGCCACGAAGGCGGGGAGCAGCAGTTGCGGGTCGATGCGCTCTTGTTCCAACAAGGCTTGGGCCCGGGCGAGCAGGTGTACCGGGAAGTTGAGGCTGATGGCGGCGGCGGTGTGCACCACCTGGCGCCGTGCATGGTCCAGGGCATGTACCCGGCGGCTCAGGCTCGTGGCCAAGGCGGAAACAGCGTCCTTGGCTGCGGCCGTGTCCGCATCGGTCACCAACGGCAATTCGCCGAAGTCCATGGGCGCGCCGGGGCTCAACGAGATCAAGGGCCAGAGCACCGCGCGGTGGGGGTGCGGACGCAAGCGGTCCAAGGTCGATGCGCCGCTGGTATGGATCACCACGGCATCGCTCACCGGGAGGCCTGCGGCGACCGCCGCGATGGCATCGTCGCTCACGGCGATCAGGATGGCATCGACGGTGGGTGGTGCGGCGTTCAGGGCATAGGCATCGGTACCCAGGTCGCGGGCCAGGGTCTCGGTGGCAATGGCGCGGCGTCCGGCGACCCCCACCACCGTGTGACCGGCCCGCTTCAGCGCATGTCCAAGGTGGTAGGCGACCCGGCCCGTGCCGATGATGAGGAGGTTCATGCGCGGGTCGCGGTCCGGTTCATCGTTTCACCCGTTGCCATACGGCCATCAGTGTACCAACGAACAGCAGCACACAGCCGATCCACAGGATGTTGATGCCCGGGAATACGATGGCTTGCATCACGAGGAATTCCGCTTCTGCCACATTGAGGCCCACCGCGATGCGGTCTCCGTCGTGTATCTCCGCACCATGGCTCGAATGGTCATGGCCCGGCGCGTGGTCATGTTCGGGGTTCACCGTGGCCAGGCTGTATCGGATCCGCAAGGCCCCCAGTTCGGCGGCTTTGCCCATCACCGGTTGTCCGTTGGCGTAGATCACCAGCGGGCGCGCCTCGAACCAGCGGTCGGGCTGGTACAGATCGCGTACCCGTAGCTGGGCGGCGTACACGGTGTACTGGTCGCCGAGCATCGCCTTGGTCACGCTGTCCTTCACCACGTACACGCTGTCGATGATCGCCATGGCCGTGGGGGTGATGATGGAGTCGCCCACGTGTTTCTCGTAGAGGCGGTCGGGCATCCAGGCATCATCGGCGGTGTCGCTGGCCACGGCCAGGTCGGCATAGCGCACGTGGGTGTAGAGGTCGCGGTGCAGCCAGTGTTTGGTGCTGGGTTCGGCCACGTTGCCGAAGCGGGGGTTCAGTTGCACGAAGGGGGCCAAGGCGAAGACCTGGGCACCGGGTTCGCTCGCGCTCCATTCGCGGGCATGCCAGAGGGTGCGCCGGGTGTGTTCCTCCAGGGCCTGCCAATGCGCGGGTTGGTCGTGCAGGAAGAAACGGCCTGCCGTGTGGTCGTCCTTCGCCACGAAGAGCATGTCGCCTACGCGCACGGTGTCGCCTGCCGCGTAGCGGCGGGGTTCCGCGGCGTAGTAGTCCATATCGTAGTACAGGTTACCGCCTTGCTGCCGCTTGCTGTGGTAGCGCACGTAGTGCTGGCCCATCAGTACGGTATCGCCCCGGTAGAGCAGGATGTCCTCGCTGTTGTTGAACGCCTCGTTCAGGAACCGCAGGTCCATGTTGCGGGTGTTGCGGCTCACCTCGTTCTGGCGGCTGGTACTGATCAGTGCGCCCAGGAGCAACAGGCCGAACCCCACGTGGGCCACGGAGGCACCGGCGTTCTTCAGACTTCCCTTGAGCACGGTGGGTACGTACCAGGCGTTGGCCACCACGGCGAAGGTGGTGGCGAAGAACAAGGCGATCAGGTTCAGCTCAGCCAGTTCGTAGCGCAGGAAGTACACGCCCAGTGCGGTGATGCCCACGGCGATGAAGAACGATGCCGCCAACTGCCGGCGGAACTTCTTCACATCGGTGTCCTTCCACCGCAGGTACTGCGTGAAGGCGATCAGCATGGACACGATGAAGGCGAAGGGGATCTGCCATTTGTTGTAGTGGGCGATGGCCTCGCCGGGAGGGGCCAGCTTGGCGCTCGCCAGGCCCTTGAAGAATTCGCTGCCGGTCTTCTCGCCCAGCCATCCGAAGGTCTTGTCGAACGGCTCCAGCAGCAGGTTGAAGACCGGAACGCTGGTGCTGAAGGTGATCTGCATGGCGCTCAGCAACAACACCAACGAGCCGATGAACAGCCAGAATTCCCGCGACCACAACGCTTCCTCCGGTTCCTTGCTGGCGAAACCCTTGCGGTAGGCGACCACCAGCATCCACAGGCTCACCGCACCGAACAACAGGATGGCGGGCACCTGTACCTGAAGGCCCACCCCGATGGCCAGGAGCGCCAGGGCGATGAGACCATAGAAACGCTGCTGGGCCTTGTCGTTGAGCAGGGCCATCACGCCAAGGCCAGTGAAGAACAGAAGGAAGAGCAGCAGGCCCGGAAGCATGCCGTCGCCGGTGAAGCTGTGCACGCTGGTATCGCCCAGTACGCCACTACGGGTGAGGAAGGTGGAGTAGAGGACCAGGATGAAGGTGAGGAGCGTGAGCAGGAACAGGCTGAAGAGCGCCGTGGGCTTGCGCTTGTTCACCAGCATGAGGTGGCCTGCGGCCACCAGCGTGAGCCAGGGTACCAAGGAGGCGTTCTCTACCGGGTCCCAAGCCCAAAAACCACCGAAGCTGAGCGCCTCGTACGCCCACGCGCCGCCCATGAGGATGCCCGTGCCCAGGACCATCACCCCGAAGAAGGTCCACGGCAGTGCCGGACCGATCCAGCCCTGGCGGTCGTTGCGCCAGAGCCCCGCGATGGCGTAGGCGAAGGGCACCAAGGTGGCCGCGAAGCCGAGGAACAGCGTGGGCGGGTGGATCACCATCCAGTAGTTCTGCAGGAGGGGGTTCAGGCCACGGCCATCGGCGAACTGCGGGATCGTGCTCAGGTAGTTGGCCATCGCGGTCCACGGCAGGCCGATGTTCTCGGGCAGTTCGCGGATCAGCAGGAAGGGGCTGCTGCCGATGCGCACATCGCCCACGTATACGCCCAGGATCATGGTGGCCAGGAACACCTGGACCGAAGCGAACACCGCCATCACCGGCGCTTCCCACTCCCGGGCACGCATGATCAGCAGGTTCCCCAGCACCACGTGCCAGAAGGTCCAGAGCAGGAACGAGCCCTCCTGGCCTTCCCAGAAGCAGCTGGCGATGAATTCCATCGGCATGGACCGGTTGCTGTGCTTCCACACATAGTCGTACTCGAACCAGTGGTTGAACAGCATCACGAACAGGGTGACCACGATGCCGATCACCGCCACCGAGTGCAGCCGGAAGCCGATGCGGCCCGTGCGCGTCCACGCTTCGCCGCCGGAGCGGGTGCCGAGGAGATAGCCGAGGGTGCTTAGCAGCGCGCCGACCAAGGAGATCACCGTGAGGGTGTGGCCCAACTGGCCCGCCCAGAGGTGTTCGCCGATGTGGTTCGTCATGGATGTTGGTCGTTCAATGCTCGGGTAACGGTCGTTCGGTCGTAGCAGCAGGCGGGTGCCGTACGGCCCAGGGCCCACGGCGAACCGCGTGATGCGTTCATCCGTTCACCTTGTTCTCCTCGTTGTACTTGCTGGGGCACTTCATCAGCATGTCGCGTGCTTCGAATTCCCCGTTCTCGTTGGCTTCGCCGATCAGCACCAGCCTTTCGCTGCGCTCGAAGTCCTGGGGTTTGGCCTTGGCCAGATGCACCGTGCAGGTACGGCCGTTGAGGTCGCGCATGGTGAAGGTGGTGAGGCTGGCGTTGAGGCTGGGTTCGTACACGATCTCCTGCGAGCGATCCAGGGTGCCCACCACATGGTACTCCTTGCCCGGATGCTTCATGGCCTGGTCGAGGTCGGCATAGGTGCTGCTGTCGTACAACGATCCCACCAAGGCGCCGATGGCCACGGCGATGATGACGATGGCGATGATGTGCGAACGTTTCATGCCCTTGGGGACCGCCGCGTTCGGATAGGAGGGCATGGTGTGATCGGGCGTGCTCATGGCTTGCGTTCGAGTTTCGTGATACGACGGTCCATGCGCCAGAGCCACAGGCCGATCCCGACGATGATGGTGCCGACCACCGCCACCACCACGTTGATCTTGCCCCCACCGTACAACGTGCTTTCCAGCCAGCTGGGCGCGGCGTTGGTCTGGGCGTTCGCGGCGAGGGTGGGAAGGAGCAGGAGGAGGGAGAGGAGCGTTCTCATCGGTCCATGGTGTTGGCGAGGCGTGCGGCGCGCACCCGCAGATCGTACATCCAGCAGCCCAGCAGGATCCAGCCCAACACGGCCGGGTAGAAGATCACGCGCAGGCGGCTGTCGAGGTCCAGGTCGTTGAAGCCGCTGTTGCCGCCGTTGCCGGGGTGCAGGCTGTCGATGGCGTTGAGCCGTGGTACCACGAAGAGGAAGAGCACCAGCAGCACGAAGGCGAAGATGTTGTAGATCGCCGAGAGCCGGGCGCGTTTGTGCGCATCCTGCACCGAGCCGCGCAGCACCAGGTAGGCCACGTAGATCAAGCCCGTGACCGCCGCACCGTTCAACTTCACGTCGTTGGTCCAGAAAGCGCCCCAGGTGGCCCGTGCCCACAGAGCGCCGGTGATCAACCCCAGCACGCAGAACACCAACCCCATGCGTGCGGCCATTTCGGCCGCCAGGTCCCGGTCCAGCGAATCGCTGCCCAGCACCTTGATGCTGTGGAACACCGAGATGCCCATCAGGACGATCATGGTGAACCACATGGGCACATGGAAGTGCAGGTTGCGGATGCTCTCGTACAGGATGCTGCGGTTGGGGAAGACGAAACGGCCCTTGGCCGGCAAGGTGTTCCGCTCGTCGATGCCGGATGGACATTCCTGTGCGCCGATCCCATCGCCCAAGCCGTCGGTGAAGAGCGCCCCTTGGTACACCAGGTCGTTCACCACCACATCGGTGAGGTTGGCCTTCATGCCGGCGGGTACGTCGAAGCTCGCCGTGAGGTGGGTGGCGTCCTTCACCACCACGCTGGTGGCACATACGGTCTGGCCGCTGTTGGAGAGCTTCACCACCGCGGGTTCAAGGAACCGCGTGTTGTACCCGGTGATCGCCAGTTCCACCGGCCCCGGTGCGATCCTGTCCGGCGTCACATGCACCAAGGTCGGTGCCAGGGGCACCCGCAACGCTGCGATCGATGCCACCAATAGCAGACCTATCCCGAGGAACTTCCACCAGTGTCTCATCAGTCGCGCCAAAGGTACGGGAAGAGGATCCAGGCCAGTGTCACGGTGATCACGTCCAGCAGCACCAGCCCACCGAAGTAGGTGCTCGTTACGCTCCAGGCCACGCCATCCAGCGCCAGCTTGCTCGCCCGCATCACGGTGAGCAGGAGCGGAAGCACCAGCGGGAAGCCCAGGATCGCCATCAACCCGATGCCGTTGCCCGCCCTGGCTGCGATGGCGGAGATCAAGGTGAGCACCGCCGCGAAGCCGATCCCGCCCAGCACCACCGCCAGCACGAATTGCCCGATATCGGCCCCGGCCAATACCTCGCCCCCCAGCAACAGGGTGTACACCAGCAGGCTCAGCAAACTGAGCATCACCATGGTGGCACCATTGTAGAGGGCCCGTGCCAGGATCACGCTGCGCGGATCCACCAGGGTGTACAGGTAGAGCTGGCGACCCGCATCCTCGCGCTGGAAGCTGCGTGCCAGGGCGTTGAAGGCGGCGAACAATAAGATGATCCAGAACAGCGCGTTCCACGTGGCCAGACCCAGGCCGCCTTTCACCGCGAGGTAGCAGACGTACACCGCGCTGACCACGTAGAGCAGCATGCCTGCCCAGGCCGCCCGTTGCCGTAGGTCCAGGGCCACCTCCATGCGCAGGAGCGCGGCGATCTCCGTGGGTTTCACGGGTGCGAAGGTACCAGCGGAGCGCCTTGCGGCCTTGCCGCACCACCATGGAGCAGGTAGCCCGGTGAAAGCACGAAGCCGCCCCGTTCCCACCGGAATGGCGCGGGAACAGGGCGTGATCCGGACAGACAACCCCTCGTCGCTCCGGATGCCGTTGGGGCGGCTCGTGCTTAGCGCAGGCGTTGGTACACCAGGTTGAACAGCGTGGGTACCAGGTTGGCTTTGGCCAGGACGAACGCGCGCTCCTGGGTCGGCGTTCCTGCGGTGCTGGAGGTGCGGCCGGTACCGTGCGCCGGTGCCGGACGTCGCTTGGCTGGCGCACGCCATACCACGGCGGCGATGGGACTTGCGGTCTTGCGTAGGCTGTCCGGCGGCAGGGGGGCGGGAGGCGCGTCCATCGGGGGCATCGGCGTGGTGCTCAGGTCCATCAAGCCTTTCTCCGTCATGGTCCAGGTGCGGCCCAGCATATCATCGTCGTAGGTGTTGTTCACGTTCTTGATGTCGTAGATGATGTCCGTGCTGCCCGGTCGCAGGAAGATCCGTTTCCCTACCGGGACCTCCAGGGTGAAGCGTACATCCTGTCCACGCAACCCGTCCGCAGCGGGGTACCTGATCACCGGTGATACGGAGAGCACATCGTCATGCTGCTGATGGTTGTAGCGGATGTTCATGGCACGGGCACGGGCGGCCTTCGGGGTCACGCCATTGGCCTCGCGTTCCACTTTCAGGTGGAAGAGGCTGTCGGTGCTGCGCTCCACACCCAGTGAGGCCCACCCGCCAAAGACCTGATCGCCGTCCAGGTGCAGCCCTTCGAGGTCCACGTCCAGTTCGCCATCATCGTAGCGAACGCTCCAGTCGCCGGTGCTGTCCGCAGGGGCCAGGGCATCGAGGTAGAGCAGGCCGTCCGTTGGCTGTTGCAGTTCGATCTCGGTGAGCACACTGTTCTCCCGTTTGAACTCGCTGGCCAGTCTTGCTGTGCCCCACATCGTTGGGATGAAGGCCGCGATCCATACCACCACGAGCGTGATCCCCAGCCACCGTGGCGAACGGGTGTTCAACAGGAGGCGGAAGCCCGAGAGGAACAAGCCGATGATGGGCACCACCAGCAGGAGGAATACGCCGATGCCGAACCAGATGGCCTGTGTGCGGCTCGCGAAGAGAAGCTCGCCCAGGTCCAGGATCCCCGTGTCCTGGCTGGTCCAGGTGCTGTGCCACAGCGAGATGGTGCCGCCCACCATGCCCGTTACCAGCCCCAGCAGAAGACTGAAGGCCAGTACCAGCAAGGCCATTCCCACGAGTTTGGCGATGATCCGGCCCACGTGGCCGCTTCCGCGCTGGACGCCAGTGCCCCACTGCCTGCCGAGGTCACGTGCTTCGTGGGCCATGCGCTGGCCGCCTTGTTTCATGCGCTCCGTACCTTCCTCCACCACGCGTTTGATGTTGTCCACGGTAACGGCCTCGCCGCGCATCTGGAGGCGCTCGGCCGCCGTTTCGGCCTTGGGCACCAGGATCCAGAGTAGGATGTAGATGGGGATGAGCGAACCTACGCTGGCCAGGAACAAGGCGATCATGCCGATGCGCAGCCACAGCGGGTCCATGCCGATGTAGGAACCCAGGCCACCCAGCACCCCCGCCACCCACTTGTCGTCCATGTCGCGGTACAGCCTGCGCCGTCCGGTGCCCATGTTCGGGGGCGGTAGGGGGCCTTCCGCCCCACCTTCGGTGAAGTCCTCGGGCTGGCCCATGATGGCGATCACCTGGTCCACGTCGGCCAGCTGCACCACCTGCCGACGCCCATCCAAGCGCTCGGTGAAGAGCTCGGCTATCCGTGCTTCGATGTCGGCCATGATGTCGTCGTGACCAGCGGTGCCGGTTACACGGCTCCGGATCCTGCTCAGGTAGCGTTGCAACGTGTCATAGGCATCCTCTTCGATGTGGAACACCGTGCCACTGATGTTGGCGGTGAGGGTCTTTTTCATGGGGTTCGGTTCTTGGGGGGTGGAGGTCAGCGGGTGGGACGTGTCGCTTGGTGTACGGCTTCTTTCAGTTCGCTCCAGGTCTGGTCCAGTTCGGGAATGAACCCGGCACCGGCTTCTGTGAGCCTGTAGTATTTGCGGGGCGGACCGGAGCGGGATTCCTCCCAGCGGTACGTGAGCAGCCCGGCATCCTTAAGCCGGGTAAGCAGGGGGTAGAGCGTGCCTTCCACCACGATCAACTTCGCCTCTTTCAGCTTGCCGATGATGTCCGATGGGTACAACTCCCCTTGGGCCAACAGACTGAGGATGCAGTATTCCAGCACGCCCTTCCGCATCTGGGCTTTGGTGTTCTCCACGTTCATGGTTCGGTCGTTCGGCACTGCCAGACGATGGGTTTTGTGGTCCTGGAGGTTCTTGACGACACAAAGATATATGCTTTGGTTGCTACTATGCAAGACAAGGTACTGAAAGTTGACGAATGGCCCATTGGCGGGATGAATGGCGGGGCAGGCCCACGGTAGCCGGGTAGGCTCTACCTTTCCACCGCTAAACATCCTTAGGCATGCGCGCTCATCTCTGGAAGATCCTGTTGGTGCTGTTGCTGGTGCTCGGCATCGTTGGCTACTTCCGCTACTACTGGGTGTTCGGCACGGGGGCCAAGGCCGGGGAGCTGAACTACATGGTCCACAAGGGGGTATTGTTCAAGACCTACGAGGGGAAGATGATCCAGACCGGGATCCGCACCCAGAGCGGCTCCTTCCAGAGCCTGGAGTTCCTGTTCTCGGTGGAGGATCCAGAGGTGGCCAGGGTGCTCATGGAGAACAGTGGCAACCAGTTCAACCTGCACTACAGGGAATTCGTTGGTGCGTTGCCTTGGCGCGGCATGAGCGTGTATGTGGTGGATAGCATCATCTCCATGGAAAAGGTGGATCGCTGATCCGCGCTGCGTACGATGGCTTCCAAACGATCCAAGAAGTATGTCTCGTTCGGTTTCATGGGCGACCTCCATGCCCTGTTGGACGAATACGCGCGCAAGACCTCTGCGCAGCACAAGGCGGCGGTGCTGCTCTTCCTGCTCCTGGGCATCGGTTTGCGTGCGGTCCTGCTTGGCAGACCCATTCAGACCGGCGAGGCCGAACTGTACATCGATTTCGCCAGGCTTCCGCTGAGCGAACTGCTGGTGGCCACCAATGCCAGTGGCAATTCGGTGTTCCATTCCTTGCTCACGAAGCTCAGCACGGGCCTTTTCGGTGTCGGGGTGGTGCAGCTGCGGTTGCCCAACTTCATCGCAGGGGTGCTCTGTCTGCCCCTGATCTACATCTTCACCCGGTCGATGTTCAACCGCTACATCGCGCTGACCACGTTGGCCTTGGTGGCGTGTTCCGGCCCCTTGATCGGCATCGGGTCCATCGCCGTTGGCTTCGGTATCTGTGGGGCCATCTTCACCCTCAGCCTGGTCCTGGGTCGCCATTTCATCAAGAGCAACGACCTCACCAGCGGCATCTTGATCGCCTTGGTGAACGCCATCGGGCTTTGGACCATGCCGGCACACAGCTATGCCGCGCTTGCCGTGTTCCTGTGGATCCTGATCTCACTGCTGATGGGCTATACCACCAGCATTCGCGAACGCATCATCCGCTTAGTGTTCGTGTTCCTGGTGTTCCTGGCGTTCGCTTTCCTGCTTTACGCGCCCATGATGCAGGCCCACGGCTTCGATCAGGTGGTCGATCACCACAGCCGCCCACGCTTGGATTGGCGCACCTTCGACCAGAAACATACCGACATGGCCTTCGCCCTGTGGGCCTTGGTCGAGAATGGCACCTCCGGCACGATCATCTTCTTCGGTCTCATCGGGCTGGTGTACGCCGCCTTCGTCTCCTCCAAGCTGCGCACGCTGCTCTTCTCCCTGTTCGCCTCCGGGGTGATCCTCTGCCTGTTCATGCGCCGCATTGAACCGGTGGGGGTCTGGGGGTTCACCTTCTATATCTTCCACATCAGTTCCGGCCTGGGGCTGTTCTACTTCCTGAAGTTCTTGCAGGAAAAGGCGTTCCCCACTTGGGACAAGGGTCCCCGAACCTTCCTGGCCTCGCTGGTCCTCGGCCTGCTCCTGATCTGGACCGGTTTCGGCTACTGGTGGGGCTATACCGTTGGCCTCCCCCAGGCCGACAAGGTGGCCGCTTACGTGCGCGACAACCTGGCTCCAGGGGATAAGCTCTATGTGCAGCATCCGTGGGATGCATCCATCCACTTCGCGTTGTTGGCGGCCGATGTCGACGAGTCCGTGCTCTTCGGCGATCCGGACCGCGGGAAGGCGTACGTGCTCTGTGGCAGCCGTCCGGTGCAGACCGTGGAGGGTGTCCTAAGCACCCATGGACAGGATCCCGCTCAGGCATCGTCCATGCGTATGGTGCAAGAATGGCCCGAATTGAAGATCTTCGCGGCCCCGTAGTCGACGGATCCTCCGGATCCATACGCATCACTCCGCTCCGGGGAACGACCAAACCCATAAGGAAATGGCAGAAGAAGGACGTCAGATAATCTTCAATATGGTGAAGGTGGGGAAGACCCTGCCTTCCGGGAAGAAGATCCTTAACGATATCTACCTCGGGTTCTATTACGGCGCCAAGATCGGGATACTCGGTCTCAACGGTAGCGGTAAGTCCACCTTGATGCGCATCATCGCAGGCAAGGAGAAGAGCTTCGAGGGCGATGTGCACCTGAGCCCCGGGTACAGCATCGGCCACTTGGAACAGGAGCCCGAGCTGGACGAGACCAAGACCGTGATCGACATCGTGCGCGAAGGCGTGCAGCCCATCATGGACCTGTTGAAGGAGTACGAGGAGGTGAACAACAAGTTCGCCGACGAGGACGTGCTGAACGACCCCGACAAGATGGACAAGCTCATCGCGCGGCAAGGGGTGTTGCAGGACCAGATCGAAGCGGCCGATGCCTGGAACATCGACCAGAAACTGAACATCGCCATGGATGCCCTGCGCTGTCCGGAACCGGATCAGCCCATCAAGGTGCTGTCCGGTGGTGAGCGCCGCCGTGTGGCCCTGTGCCGCCTGTTGCTCCAGAGCCCCGACATCCTGCTGCTGGACGAACCCACCAACCACCTCGATGCCGAGAGCGTGGCCTGGTTGGAGCACCACCTGGCCGATTACAAGGGCACGGTGATCGCCATCACCCACGATCGTTACTTCCTGGACAATGTGGCCGGCTGGATCCTGGAGCTGGACCGTGGCGAGGGCATCCCATACAAGGGCAACTACACCAATTGGCTGGAGCAGAAGACCGCCCGCCTGGCCCAAGAAGAGAAGAACGAAAGCAAGCGCCAGCGCGTGCTGAAGCAGGAGCTCGAATGGGTGCGCAGCAATGCCAGCGCACGCCGCACCAAGAGCAAGGCCCGTCTCGCCAACTACGAGAAGATGCAGGGCGAGAGCGTGAAGGAGAAGGAGGCCAAGCTGGAGATCTTCATCCCCAACGGACCCCGCCTGGGTGACAAGGTGATCGAGTTCAAAGAGGTGAGCAAGGGCTACGGCGACCGTCTGCTCATCGATAACCTGAGCTTCGCGCTGCCACCCGCAGGTATCGTGGGCATCATCGGCCCCAACGGTGCCGGTAAGACCACGCTCTTCCGCATGGTCATGGGCCTGGAGAAAGCCGACAGCGGCACCATCACCATCGGCGATACCGTGCAGTTGGCCTACGTGGACCAGAGCCACAAGGACCTGCTGGCCGAAAAGACCGTGTATGAGGTGATCAGCGGCGGCCTCGAGAACATCACCTTCGGCAACGTGGTGATGAACACCCGGGCCTACCTCAGCCGCTTCAACTTCAGCGGCACCGACCAGAACAAGAAGGTGGGCGTGCTCTCCGGCGGTGAGCGCAACCGCCTGCACCTGGCCATGACCGTGAAGCAGAGCAGCAACGTGTTGCTGCTGGACGAACCCACCAACGACCTGGACGTGAACACGCTGCGCGCGCTGGAAGAAGCCATCCAGGACTACAGCGGCTGCGCGGTGATCATCAGCCACGACCGCTGGTTCATGGACCGCGTGTGCACCCATATCCTCGCCTTCGAGGGCGATAGCAAGGTGTACTGGTTCGAAGGCGGCTTCAGCGAGTACGAAGAGAATTACAAGAAGCGCGTGGGCGATATCATCCCGCAACGCCTCAAGTACAAGAAGCTGGTGCGCGGTTGATCCGGCATCATCCTACACATCCACATACCCACACAACAACACGACCCATGCCACAAGACGCGAATGCCCGCCTCAACGCCAAGCGTAAGGCCACCAAGAAGATCGCCATCCTGAAAGCCAAGGCCGCAGCTGGCGAGAAGAGCGCTCCCAAGAAGGAGAAGAAAGCGGAGGAGTGATCCTCCCCACACCGTGAAAGCCCTGCCCTCGGCGGGGCTTTCGCGCTTTCAGGCCCGAAGGCGCCGGTCCGGACCGGGGCCGTGCGCGTCCAGGATCTCGCGCTTCAACCGCCGGTTCTCGGCGCGCAGTGCATTCAGCTCGGCCCGCAGCGTTCGGGTCGTGGCTTCGATCCGTAGTTCCAGGCGTTCCAAGGGATCGGCCTTGGCCCACTTCTTCAGTGCCGCCACCACCTCGTCGCGCTCGTGCGTCAGCAGGGCGATCTCTTCCTGTGCTGCGGCGAACAACCGCTCCATTTCGGCTACACGCTGGCGTAGCCCGGCAGGTTCGGGAGCCTGAAGCGTGGAGAGGAAGAGACGATCGTCAAGGGTGGCGGTAGGGCGTGCCATGGTTCACTGGTTTCGACGGCCGTGATACGAATGAGGCTTGGCCAGGGTTCGCCACGACCAGGGTCGGCATCGCGACGCCTTCGCCGCAGTGGCCCGGAACCTTCATCGGGGCAGGCTCCCGTCAGGGAGGGGTGGGGCACCGGGCGCGCAGCGTGCGTTCGAAGCCATCCTCCACCTCCGCACCGGCCTCGCGGCACTGGCGGTAGTTCGCCCACGCCCCGGCGCAATCGTCGGTGAACATGCGGCATACGGCCGTTCGGTACAGGGCGCCGCCATTGCCCGGGTGGTGCCGCAACAAGCGATCCAGGTTGGCCGAGGCCTGGCGCAACAACCGTTCCGACCGCTCCGGATCCTCGGCATGGTGGTCCTGGAAGAACCCCAGCTGCACCGTGGCCAGGTCCAGCAGCAGTGCCACGTTACTGGAGTCCTGTTGCAGCCCCTTCTGGTATTCCGCCATCGCCTCCTCCGGCCGGTCCAACGCTACGAAGAACGCACCGTAGCCGCGGCGGATGGCCGGGTTCTGCGGTTCCATGAGGTAGGCGTGGTTGAACCGGTACATGGCATGCACCATGTTGCCTTGCCGCAACTGCTCGAACCCCAAGCCGATCAGGTGTTCGGCGCAGGCATGGGCGTCGGGGTCCACCGCCAGCATCTGGGCGATGAACGCCGAGTCCGACGCCAGCTGTTCCGCATTCTTCGTTCGCTCGCCGAAGGCCGGTGCCAAGCGCATGTCCCGGAAAGACTGGATGAGCCACTCCCGATGCGTGAGGTGCTGGGCGTGGAGCCCCCACGGGCCAAGTGCCAAGAGCAGGAGAAGGGCGCGCATGTGCTGCATAGACGCGTTGGTGGTGCAAGTTCGGCGTCCGGGCCGTCGGCGCGATCATCTGCGGACAGAACTTCGCCCCATGAGCCAGCCCTCCCTACCCATTACCATCGAATTCGGCCTCGATACCTTCGGTGATGTGACGGCCGACCTGCACGGCAGACCCTTGCACCATGCCCAGGTGCTGCGTAATGTGGTGGAAGAAGCCGTGCTGGCGGATCAGGTGGGCCTCGCTTTCTTCGGCGTGGGAGAACATCACCGCGAGGACTTCGCCGTGAGCGCGCCGGAAGTGGTCTTGGCGGCCATCGCCGCACGCACCGAGCGGATCCGGCTGGGCAGTGCCGTCACCGTGCTCAGCAGCGATGATCCGGTACGCGTGTTCGAACGGTTCAGCACCCTCGATGCGCTCTCCAACGGACGGGCCGAGGTGATCGTGGGGCGCGGCTCATTCACCGAGTCGTTCCCGCTTTTCGGTTTCGACCTGGCCCAGTACGAGCGACTCTTCGAGGAGCGCTTGGCGCTCTTCGTGGAACTGCTCAAGGAGCGACCCGTGACCTGGAACGGCTCCACCCGTGCCGCGTTGAAGGACCAAGCCGTGTTCCCGCCCACGGAGAGCGGGGCCCTGCGCACATGGGTGGCGGTCGGCGGCACGCCCCAGAGCGTGGTGCGCGCCGCCCACTACGGCCTGCCGCTCATGCTCGCCGTGATCGGTGGCGACCACCTCGCCTTCGCACCGTTCGTGGACCTGTACCATCGCGCATGCACCGCCGCCGGGCGCGATCCGTTGCCCGTGGGGGTGCATTCGCCCGGCCACGTGGCCGCAACCGACCAGCAGGCGTGCGAGGCGTTCTTCCCCCACTATGCCGCGATGCACGACCGGATCGGGCGCGAACGCGGATGGCCCCCGCTCACCCGTGCGGCGTTCGACCGTATGGTGGCACCAGAAGGCGCATTGTGCGTGGGCGCTCCCAGCACCGTGGCCACCAAGATCGCCCGTGCCGTGAAGGCCTTGGGTCTTTCACGCTTCGACCTCAAGTACAGCGCGGGATCGCTTCCGCACGAACGGATGATGGAGAGCATCGCGCTGTACGGTAACGAGGTCGTACCCCTGGTGCGCGGCCTATTGGAGAAGGGCTGATGCTCGTCACTTCCTCGGACATGGAGCGGAGTAACTTGGTGACAAGTACCAACACCGAACGAGAATGAGCAACGGGACCATCCTGATCACCGGAGGAGCCGGTGGCTTGGGCACCAGCTGTGCCCATGCGTTGAAAGGGCATCGCTTGGTGATCGCCGATCATGCGCGGACCGCCGTGGACCAGGCGGTGGATGCGTTGAAGGCATCGGGTATCGATGCCGTGGGCTTCGCTTGCGACATCACCGACCCCGAGGCCGTGCGGCGGCTGAGGGCGTTCACCGCAGAGCAGGGGGCCTTCAAAGGCCTGGTGCATACCGCCGGGGTCAGTGGCACCGTGGGCGATGCACGCAAGGTGTTCGACATCAACCTGGTCGCCACGGCCACCATCGTGGACGAGTTCCTCCAACTGGCCCGACCCGGTTCCGCCTTCGTGCTGTTCGGCTCCATGATGGGCCATACCGTACCGGCCGATCCGCGCTACGATCCCGCGCTGCGCGACCCGCGAAGGGCGGACGCGTACGAAACGGTGGCCCCCTTCGTGGAGGGCAATGCCGACACCATGTACAACTTCACCAAACGCGGGGTGTTGCTGATCTGCAAGGACAACGCCATGCGCTACGGCCAGCGCGGTGCGCGGATCGCGACGGTCTCGCCCGGGGTGATCATGACCGCCATGGCCAAGAAGGCCCTCGAAGAGCACCCCGCCGTGATGAAACAGACGCTGGACATGACCCCGGTGGGCCGCTATGGCGAACCCACGGACGTGGCCTCCGCCGTGCGTTTCCTGCTCAGCGACGAGGCCGGCTTCATCACCGGCACCGACCTGGCCGTGGATGGTGGCGTGCTGTCGCAGGTGCTGAAGTGATCCGGCCTCGGGGGCGATCCACCGTACCACACCACCGCGGTGGCGCACCCGCCACGGTGCCGGAGGTGTGGGGCGCCAAGGACCATAGGGATGCATTCGTCCGGCCATGTAGTCGCCACCGATCAGTAGGCATGCGAGGAGTTCGTCCAGCACTATGCCGCAATGCACGACCGGGTCGGGCGTGTACATGGATGCCCCTGTTCATCCATGTGCGTTCCTCTATGGTGGCACCCGATGGCGTACAAGACCGTGGCTGCCAAGATCGCCCGCGCCGTGAAGGCCCTGGGCCTTTCGCGCTTCGACCTCAAATTCAGCGCGGGATCACTTCCGCATGAGCGGATGATGCCCTGTATTGCCCTGTATGGCATGGAAGTGGTGTCATTGGTGAATGCCGCCTTGGCAGAACGAAGTCATCGCTGAGCGGAGCATATTTGCAGATCCACTCAGTCCCACATGCGCCTTCTTTCGCTGATCACCTTCTTCGCCGTTAGTGCGCTACCCGCACAGGTCTACGATTGGGCCATCACCCACACCGGTGCGCCATCGCGCGGTATGGCCATGGTGGCCGATGAACTGGGCAATGTCTACGTCTGCGGCAACATCAACGGTGTGGCCGACTTCGATCCCGGACCCGATACGGTGCTGAATGTGAGCGCGGGCATCAATGGCGATCATTTCCTCGCCAAGTATGGTGCTGCGGGCAACTACATCTGGCACATCTGCATCGGTGGTTCCGGCACCGAGATCCCTAAGGGCTTGGCCTTGGACCACAGCGGCCATCTGTTGATGGTGGGCCGTTTTGATAGTTACCTGGACTGGGACCCGGGGCAGGGAGAGACCTTCTTCGGCAGTGCGGGCAGCACCGATGGGTTCCTCGCGAAGTACGACACCAGCGGCGCCTTCGTGTGGGCCAAGCGTATCGGCGGATCGGGGCACGACGAAACCTATGGTGTGGTCGTTGATGAATTGGACAACATCTACGTGGCTGGGCAGATGAGCGCTTCGGTCAACTTCGGAACCCAGGAAGAGCCGATGACCCTTGTACACGAAGGTGGGTCGTGGGATGCGTTCTGTGCCAGCTACCGCCCGGATGGTGAACTCGCTTGGGTGCGTGGTATCCAAGGCACAGGTGGCCAACGGGCACAGAGCATCGCCTACGCACACGGTCATGTTTATTCCTACGGCGTGTGCTCCGGTGAAACGCACGCGAACAATGTGGCGTCGGTCTCAGCAGGCAACAACAACCAGGCCTTCCTCTGTAAGTTGGATACCACCGGACAGGTGAAGTGGTTGAAGGCTCACGGCGGCGATGGCAGCGAGATCGGCGAAGCCATCCGCGCGGATGAGGCGCACCTCTATATCACCGGATCATTCACCGATCCTACCGATGCCGATCCAGGTGATGGTGTGCTGGAGTTAACCTCCTTTGGCGTGGGCGGCAACCTGTACTTCGCCAAACTGGATACCGCCGGAAATGCCCTGTGGGCGCACGGTCTGCAGAACAATAACCACTTCGATGGCGTCTGCGATATCGCCTGCGATGGAACGGGCAACGTCTTCATCACCGGTGCGCACTCCGTGGAACAGGATTTCGATCCAGGACCCGAGGAGACCATCCTGCCCATGACGATCGCCAATGACCTCTACCTCGCGATGTACCAAGCTGACGGCAGCTTCGCTTGGGCGCGCGGTGTGGCCACGCACGGCGTGTTCGATACCGCCAACGGCCTTGTGGCAGACGCCTTGGGCAACATCTTCGTCACCGGCAGTTTCGGCGATACCGCCGTCTTCGACATCAATGTGCCCACCGATACGCTCACGGGTCCTGGGATGGCTTTCATGCTGGTGCGCTACGGCACGGATGTCACCACAGCGCGGTCGGAAGGGGGCGTTGCGTCGGCCTTATCGCTCTTTCCCACCCCCACCGCTGATCGTCTCTTCGTGCAGGTACCGCCCGGCTGGAAGCCAGGACGTATGCTGCTGACCGATGCTACAGGCCGCATCTTGCAACGTTGGAAGGGCGCGGTGCCCACCGAAGTGGATGTGCGGCACCTTGCACCAGGTGTTCATCACCTCCATCTTTGGTCCGGTACGGAACATCTGTCGGCAGGCTTCGTTGTGGTCCACTGACGATACCGAACGCCACCCGTATTTTCGCGCCGTTCATACGATCAGGCTCGATCCAGGCCTTTGCGTCTTGGTCCATTACCCTTGTCGCTTGACACTTGTTCCTGGTCATGGCCACCAAACCCTCCATCCCCAAAGGCACCCGCGACTTCGGTCCGCAGGAGATGCTGCGCCGGAAGTACATCTTCAACACCATCGAGTCCGTGTTCCAGAAGTTCGGCTTCGGACCCTTGGAAACGCCCGCCATGGAGCATTTGGAGACCCTTACCGGGAAGTACGGCGAGGAGGGCGATCGCCTGATCTTCAAGATCCTCAAACGCGGCGCCGAACTGGAGCGCGCCCTGGAGGATCGCAGCAAGGGGTTCGCCGAGGAGGCGCTCCGGTACGACCTCACCGTGCCCTTCGCCCGCTATGTGGTGCAGCACCAGAACGAGTTGACCTTCCCCTTCAAACGCTACCAGATCCAGCCGGTATGGCGCGCCGATCGCCCACAGAAGGGGAGGTACCGGGAGTTCTACCAGTGCGATGCCGATGTGATCGGGAGCACCAGCCTGCTGAATGAAGTGGAGCTCGTGCAGCTCTTCGATGAGGTGTTCACCGCGCTGGGCCTGCCCGTGGCCGTGAAGATCAATGACCGCAAGGTGCTCGCGGGCATCGCCGAGGTCAGCGGACAACCCGAGAAGGTGGTGGATATCGTCACCGCCATCGACAAGCTCGACAAGATCGGCCGTGAGAAGGTGGAGGAGGAGATGCGCACCAAAGGGGTGAGCGATCAAGCCATCCAAGGCATCGCCCCGCTGTTCGCGTTGAAGGGGACCTGGGCCGAACAACGCCCGCAGCTGGAACAATGGCTGGCCACCTCCGCGACCGCGCTACAGGGTTTGAAGGACCTCGACTTCACCTTCAGGTCGGTCGGTGCCTTGCGTTCCGCCCACCTCGAGTTCGACCCCACGTTGGCCCGCGGCCTCGACTACTACACCGGCGCCATCTTCGAGGTGAAGGCGCTGGAAGGGTCGTTGCAAAGCAGCATCTGCGGCGGCGGACGCTACGACGACCTCACCGGGGTGTTCGGCCTCAAGGGCATGAGCGGGGTAGGCATCAGCTTCGGTGCCGATCGCATCTACGACGTGCTCTTGGAGACCGGTCGATTCCCCGATGCACTCGGCGGCAGCACCCGATTGCTCTTCGCCAACTTCGGCGAGGCCGAAGCCGCCCACTGCCTGCAACTGCTGCGCACGGTGCGCCAGGCGGGCATCGCTGCGGAGCTGTACCCCGAGGCCGTGAAGATGGCCAAGCAGTTCAAATATGCCGATGACAAGGGCATACCCTTCGTGGCCATCGTGGGCGAGAGTGAGCTGCAACAAGGCATCGTTACCGTGAAGGACATGAAGAGCGGGGAGCAGCGTGCCGTGCAACAAGAAGATCTATTGGCAGCGGTCGTGGGTTGATGTTCTGCCACCGAACGATCCACAAAGCGCCTGACAACGACAATCACAGACGATCGATCATGCAGTCCCATCCCATCGGAACCGTAGGCCTCGAACTCGACGAATTGGCGCACATCCTCAACAGCGGTGTCCCCATCGCCCTGAGCCCCGAAGCGCAGCAAGCCGTGAAGCGCAGCCACGCCTACCTCGCCGATCGCCTGAAGAAGAGTGATGCTCCGATCTACGGGGTGAACACCGGCTTCGGATCCCTGTACGATAAGTCCATCGCCAAGAAGGACCTGGCGCAATTGCAGAAGAACCTGGTGATGAGCCACGCTTGCGGCAGCGGCGATCCCGTTCCTGCGGACATCGTGCGTGCGATGCTCGTGCTGAAGGTGCAGAACATGGCTTTCGGGCACAGCGCGGTGGCACCGGCCACGGTGCGGCGCCTCATCGACATGTACAACGCCGATGTGTTGCCCGTGGTGTACGAACGCGGCTCGCTCGGTGCGTCGGGCGACCTGGCTCCGCTGGCGCACCTCTGCCTGCCCCTGCTGGGCTTGGGCGAGGTGATGGTGGGCGGGAAGCGCATGCCCAGCGCGCAGGCCTTGAAGAAGTTCGGGTGGAAGCCGCTCGAACTCGGCCCGAAGGAAGGCCTCGCCCTGCTCAACGGTACGCAGTTCATGAACGCCTATGCGGCGTTGCTGGTGCTGAAGGCCACGCGCCTCGCACAATTGGCCGACGTGATCGGCGCGATCTCGCTGGATGCCTACGATGGCCGTATCGAACCCTTCCATGCTTCCATCCACGCCGTGCGCCCGCATCCCGGACAAGCGGTGGTGGCCGGCCGTTTCCGCGAGCTGTTGAAGGGCAGTGGCCTGATCGAACGCAAGAAGGCGCACGTGCAGGATCCCTACTCGTTCCGCTGCATTCCGCAGGTGCATGGGGCTTCGCGCGATGCCATCGCCTACGTGGAACGGGTGGTGGAACGCGAGCTCGAATCCGTGACCGATAACCCCACGGTCTTCGACGACGAGGACCTGATCATCAGCGCCGGGAATTTCCACGGGCAGCCCCTGGCGCTGGCCCTGGACTTCCTCGCCATCGCCACGGCCGAGCTCGGAAGCATCAGTGAACGGCGCATCTATAAGCTGATCGGCGGGCAACGTGGCCTGCCCGCCTTCCTCGTGGCCGAGCCTGGGCTGAACAGTGGTTTCATGATCCCGCAGTACACCGCGGCCTCACTCGTTAGCGCGAACAAGCAACGCTGCATGCCCAACAGCGTGGACACCATCGATAGCAGCAATGGCCAGGAGGACCACGTGAGCATGGGCGCTGCGGCCGCGATCAAGACCTGGCAGGTGGTGAAAGATGTGGAACGGGTGCTCGCCATCGAACTCTTCACCGCGGCGCAAGCCTTGGAGTTCCGCCGGCCGATCCGAAGCTCGGTGCGGTTGGAGTCGTTCGTGAACGCGTTCCGCGAGCGTGTGCCCTTCGTGAAGCATGATGTGGTGATGCATGACCACATGGAGGCCGCGCTGGACTTCGTGCGCGAGGTGCCCGTGGTGTGATGCCCGACCCCGGCTCGTGAGCGAGCCCATGGTGCGCTGTGCAGGCGTGGCCCACCGCAAGGTGGTGCACGCGGGATAGACGCGATCCTCGCGGTGGGCCTTGGCTGGCCCACCTATCGGGAATACGTGGCCCGAGGCATCGTGCTGAGGATCTCTCGGTGATCCGACCGGTCGAACGACAGCCGCCGGGAGGGTGAACCCACTCCTGTGCGATCTTCGCCCTCATGGAAGAACTCCTCATCCTCGGCCGTATGGCGGAGAAGGACCGCTTGAAGGACCGGCGGCTCTGGATGGTCCTGGGGGTCCTGTTGTGCAGTGTGTTGCTGGTGGGTATCGGCTGGCTGGTGAAGAACGGGGAGAATGGGCGGTTCGCCGTGGCCGGTAACGGCTTCAACATGCGGAACGGCATTCTGTTCTTCGGTGGATCCTACCTCCTGTACAAGTCGGTGAAGGAGATCCACCACAAGCTGGAAGGATCGGACACGTCGGGATCCTTGAAGAAGGACAAGCCACAAAGCTTCTGGGCGCTCATGGCGCAGATCATCATCATCGATGCGGTGTTCAGCTTCGACAGTATCATTACCGTCATCGGCCAGGCCAAGCACGTGGAGATCATGATCGCGGCGGTGATCATCGCCATGGTCGTGATGTTCTTCTTCACCGACGGCATCAGTGGTTTCACCGAGCAGCACCCGGCCTTGAAGATGCTCGCCCTCTCGTTCCTGGTGATGGTGGGCTTCATGCTCTTCTTCGAAGGGCTCGAGCCCGAGCACCACGGCGTG
>CAUJED010000084.1:0-13380 GCA_963169535.1 Bacteroidota bacterium
CCTACCGCCAACCGCCGCCCAACGCCTGGTACACGTCCACCATCGCGATCAGTTGCCGCTTGTGCGTCTCCACCAGCTCGAAGCGTGATTCCAAGGCATCGCGCTGGGTGAGCAGCACCTCCATATAATCGGCACGGGCACTGCGGAAGAGGTTGTTGGAGATGGTGATCGAATAGGACAAGGCGTCCACCTGCTGCTTCTGCAGGTCGTAGCTGTTGCGCAGGTTCCGCAGGTTCGACAACTGGTTCACCACCTCCACGTAGGCGTTCAGCAGGGTCCGTTCATAGGCGTACACGGCCTGCATCTGCCGCGCATTGGCCCCGGCATAGGTCGCCTTGAGCGCGTTGCGGTTGATCAGGGGCGCCACCAGGTCGCCGGCCACGCCATACAACAACGAGGCGGGTGTCTCCAGCAACAAGCCGGCATCGAACGCCTGGAAGCCCAGCCCGGCCGTGAGCCGTACCGCTGGATAGAAGCTCGCCCGGGCCGCCTTCACGTCCAGTTTGGCGGCCTCCAGCTCCAGTTCGGCCTGCCGGATGTCGGGCCGGTGGGTCAGCAGTTGTGCGGGAAGGCCTGCGGCGATGCTGTCAGGCATCAGGGCGGAGAAGGCCGCAGCGTTACGGGTGACCGGCTGTGGATAGCGCCCCACCAGGAAGTTGACCCGGTTCTCGGTCTCCGTGATGCGCTGCTGGATATCGAACTGCTTGCTGCGGTTCTTCAGCACCTCGGCCTCGAAGCGGCGCACCGCCAACTCGGTGACCTTCGCCGCCTGCTTCTCCAGGCGCACGATGCCCAATGCATCCTGCTGGATGGCGATGTTGCTGCGCAGGATCTCCAACTGGTTGTCCAGCGCCATCAACTCATAGTAGCTGTTGGCGATCTCGGCCACCAGGTTGGTCACCATGAAATTCCGGCCTTCGGTGGTGGCGAGGTAGCGCATGAGGGCGGCTTTCTTCGCATTGCGCAGCTTCTTCCAGATGTCCAGCTCCCAGGATGCCCTTGCCCCCACGAGGAAGTCCGGCAGCGGCTCAGGGAAGGCGGTATGCTCCTTCACTTCGAGGTGTTCCTCCACGGCACCGTTGCGCGTGAACTCACCCACCTTTTCCACTCCCGCCCCCGCCGCGATATCCACGAACGGCAGGTACTCCCCCTTCCGCGCGCGCACCTCCGCCTTCGCCGCTTCGATCTCCTGGAGCAGGATATTGAGCTCCTGGTTGTTGGCCAGGGCCGTGTCGATCAACGTGCGCAGGTCCGGGTCGGTGAAGAACTGCTGCCACTTCGCATTCGCCGCATCGGTGGTATCCGTGGCTCCCGCGTAGGTGGCCGGGGTGTTGCGGCGCGCCTCTTGCGTCTTCAGCGCGGGTACGCAGGATGCCAGCGATACCGCGATCGCCATGGCCGCGATCAATGTTCTGTTCATGGGTTCGTTCGTCATTGCACCGTGCCGTAGGGGTCGGCCCTACAGGTGCGTGGATCAATCCTTTCTGCGTTTCAACAATTCCTTCACGCGTTCCCTCAGCGACCGCAATTCCTCCTTCGTACGACCGCCTTCCTCGGCGCTGCGGATGAACCGTTCGGACACGGGCTCATCCTCTTCATCGCTGATCAGCTTACGGCCTTGGATCATCGTAGCGAACACATAGTACAGCCCGGGGATCACCAGTACACCGATCACGGTGCCCACGAGCATGCCCCCCAGGGCCGATGAGCCGATGGTACGGTTGCCGATGGCACCCGCGCCCGTGGCCACCACCAGCGGGATCAACCCTGCCACGAAGGCGAAGGAGGTCATCAGGATCGGACGGAAACGGGCCTTCGCGCCTTCGATCGCCGCTTCGAGCACGGTGGCCCCGGCCCGCTGTTTCTGCACCGCGAATTCCACGATGAGCACCGCGTTCTTGCCCAGCAGCCCGATGAGCATGATGATCCCGATCTGCGCGTACACATCGTTCGCGAGGCCCATCACCTTCAGCAGCAGGAATGATCCGAGCACGCCCACCGGCAGGGAGAGGATCACCACCAGCGGCAGCACAAAACTCACGTACTGCGCGGCCAGTACCAGATACACGAAGATGAGCACCACGGCGAAGATGTACACCGCCTCATTGCCACGACGGGCCTCGTCGTAGGAAAGGCCCTCCCACGCTATGTCGTAACCGTTCGGCAGGGTCTCCGCCGCCACCTCCTGGATGGCCTTGATGGCATCGCCGCTGGTGAATCCTGCGGCCGGAAGCCCCCGGATGGCCGCCGAGTTGTACAGATTGTACCGCGTGATCTCGTTCGGCCCGAGGCGCTTCTCGAACCGCATGAACGAGGAGTAGGGCACCATCTCGCCCTCCTCGTTCTTCACGAACAGACCGGTGAGGTCGCTGGGGTAACGGCGGTACTCGGGCGCGGCCTGCGCGAACACCTTGAAGAAGCGGCCAAAGCGGATGAAGCCCTGCTCGTAGGTGCTCCCGATGAGGATGTTGAGGTTCTCCACGGCCTTGCCGATGGATACGCCTTTCTGCATCGCCAGCTCGTTGTCGATGATCATCTCGTATTGCGGGTAGTTGGCGGCATAGAAGGTGAACAGGCCGGTGAGCTCCTTGCGTTTGCCGAGAGCCGCCATGAATTCCTGGTTGACCCGGTCGAACTCGTGATAGTCGGTGCCGTTGTTCTTGTCCAGCATGCGGAGCGAGAAACCACCCGACGAGCCGAAGCCCGGTACCGCAGGCGGTTCGAAATACTCGATCACCGCCCCGATGTCCTTCGTGCGATGCTCCAGCTCCTCCATCACCTCGTGCACATCCTTCTTCCGCTCGTGCCACGGCTTCAGATCGATCAGGCAGGTACCGGCGTTGGAACCACGGCCCTCGGTCATGATCTCGTAACCCGCCAGCGACGACACCGACTCCACCTCGGGGATCTCCTCGCAGATCTTCTGCAAGTCGTGCGCCACCTTGTTGGTGGTCTCCAGGGTGCTGCCCGGCGGGGTCTGTACGATCGCATAGATGGTGCCCTGGTCCTCGCTGGGGATGAAGCCCGCGGGCAGCACGGTATTGGTGAGGTAGATGGCCGCGCAGAACGCGATGAGCCCGCCGAAGGTGATGGCCCGGCGCGCCACCACACGGTCCAGGATGGCCACATACCGCCCCGTGAGCCGACCGAACCACCGGTTGAACGCATCGATCACCCGGTCCACCGGACCGCGCCGCTGGTGGCCGGGCTGGTGCGGCTTCATCAGCATGGCGCAGAGCACCGGGGTGAGGGTGAGCGCCACGATGGCCGAGATGACGATGGAGCCCGCCATGGTGATGGAGAACTGCCGGTAGAACACGCCCACGGGACCGGTCATGAACGAGATGGGGATGAACACCGAGACCATCACCAGCGTGATGGCGATGATGGCCCCGCCGATCTCGCCCATCACCTCCTTCACCGCTTGATAGGGCGTGAGGTGCTTCTCCTCCATCTTGGCATGCACCGCCTCCACCACCACGATCGCATTGTCCACCACGATGCCGATGGCGAGCACCAGGGCGAACAGCGTGATCAGGTTGATGGAGAGGCCGAAGAGCTGCATCACGAAGAAGGACCCGATCAGCGACACCGGCACGGCCAGGATGGGAATGAGCGTGCTGCGCCAGTCGCCCAGGAAGAGGAAGACCACCAGCGCCACCAGGATGAAGGCGTCGCGCAGGGTGTGCAGCACCTGTTCGATGGAGGCGTCGAGGAAGGTGCTCACATCGTAGCTCACCTTGTAACCGATGCCCGGTGGCATGGACGCGGACAGCTCCTTCAGCTTCTCCTTCACCTGCGCGATCACGTCGCTGGCGTTGCTGCCCATGGTCTGCTTGAGCACGATGGACGCCGACGGTTTGCCATCGAGGTTGGAGTAGATGTCGAAGAAGGCGCTGCCCAACTCCACGTCGGCCACGTCGCCCAGGCGGATCATCTCCCCTTCCTCGTTGGCCCGGATGATGATGCGCTTGTACTGTTCGGGCTCGTTGAACTGACCCTGATACACCAGCACATACTCCAGGGCCTGCGCATTGATGCCCGAGCTCTGGCCCAGGCGACCGGGGCGGGCGATGAGGCTCTGCTCCTCCATGGCCTTCATCACCTCTTCGGCGCTGATGTTGTACGCCCGCATGCGGTCCGGCTTCATCCACACGCGCATGGCATACACACGACTGCCGAGGATCTGCGCCTGCGCCACGCCCGGTATGCGCTGGATCTCGGGGATCATCCGGGTGTAGGCGTAGTTGTACAGGAAGAGCTCGTCGGCATCCTCCCCGTCGCCGTAGAGGTTCACGTACATGAGCATGCTGGGCTGCACCGGGGTGATGATGACCCCTTCGCGCTGCACCAGCGGTGGCAGGTTGGGCATCACCTGGTCCACCCGTGTCTTCACGCGCACCACGGCCTCGTTGGGGTCGGTGCCCGGCTCGAAGATCACGCGGATGGTGCCCTCCCCGGCGCTGGTGGCATCGCTGGCGATGTACCGCATGCCCTGCACGCCGTTGATCGCCGTTTCCAGCTGGATGATGGCGCTCTTGGTGAGCACATCGGCGCTGGACCCCGGGAAGTCCATGAAGACGTTCACCGTGGTGGGGGCGATATCGGGGAACTGCGCCGTGGGAAGCTGTTTGATCGCGAGCCCACCCACGAAGAGGATGAGCACCGAGATCACGATGGCCAGTACCGGCCGTTGGATGAAGTTCCTGAACATGATCCGAGGGTGTGGGGAGGTGAGGAGGGAGGAGGTGAGTGAGTGAGTGAGGGTGGCGAGAGAGAACGGGATGTGTTGGGAGTGTGATGAGGTGTGGAAGGCGCCCTCGCCTCTTTACTTCATTACTTCTTCACCTCCTCACGCTTTCCACTTCGTAGTTCACTCAGCATACAGGTCCAAATGGTTCACCACCGAATCCGGAGGCAGGTAGGCGAACTCCACCTTGTCCTTGTCCTTCACCTTGCGTAGGCCGTCGAGCAGGAACCGTTCGTTCTTCTCCAGGCCTTTCTCCACCACGAAGAGGTGCTGTAGCTCGGCCCCCACCATGATGCGCCTGGTGTGCAACACATGGTCGGCACCGATCACATACACATAGCGGTGGTCCAGCACTTCGAAGGTGGCCTTCTGGGGTATCAGCAGCACATCGTTCAGGTCGGTACCCATGAGGATGTTGCCGGTCTGTCCGTGGCGCAGCAACCCACCGGGGTTAGGGAAGGTGGCGCGGAAAGCGATGTTGCCCGTGCGGTTGTCGAAATCGGATTCCACCGCCGTGATCTCCCCGGCCTGCTGGAAGATCTCCGTGTCCGCGAGCATCAAGCGCACCCGGGTGCCCCGTCCCGCCTCCTTGTCGCGGGCGTAGGCCAGGTATTCCGCCTCGGGCACGTTGAAGTACACCCACATGGAACTGTTGTCGCTGAGCTCGGTGACCAGCTCACCCTCGTCGAGCAGGCTGCCCTTGCGCACGTGGAACCGGCCCACGATGCCATCGAACGGCGCACGGATCTCGGTGAAGCCCAGGTGGGCCTGCTCCATGGCGAGCTTCGCCTGGGCCTTGGCCAGCTTCGCCTTGGCCAGCGCCAGTTCGTTGGGCGATACCACATTGCTATCGGCCAGCGACTTGGTGTTGTCGTACTCGATGCGGGTGAACTCCACCTCGGCCTGCGCCTTGGCCACTTCGGCCTGGTAGAGCACCGGTTGTATGCGGAACATCAACTGCCCCTCCTTCACGTGCTGGCCTTCGTCCACCAGCACTTCCTGGAGGTAGCCTTCCTCCAACGCCCGGATCTCGATGTGTTGTACCGAGTGGATCTGGCACACGTATTCGCGTTCCACGGTGGTGTCGGTCTCGAACGCGCTGGTGGCTTGATAGCGTCCGTGGTCGTGCGCCTCATGGGCTTCGTGCCCACCACAGGAGGCAAGGAGAATGCCCAGGAGCAGCGCGCCTGTCGCCTGCGGACCTCTGGACTTCACGTGGGGTCCGGTTGTTTCGTAAACCTCCATGGAGGGTTCAGGGCATGCACGCCCTTGGAATGAGAACATGTGGAATGGTCGAATGGGATGTACTGGCGCGATGGCGCGGAAGGAACTCGGACCGCTCTTGGGCGATCACTTCAGACGATGGCCAGGTCTCAACGAACGTGAAGACATGGATGCATCGATACGCACGGTGTGCCAACGCGCACCGCCGCTCCGGTGAAGAGCACCGGACAAGTTCCGATCAAGGTGCGGAGGGATGGTACCCGGCCACTGGAAGCAGCCTCGGCACGCGGACCACCTCGGCCACCGAACCCGCTCCGGCGCACACCTCCTGCTGCGTCGGCAGCAAAAGCACCAGCAGCATCGGCGGCAGGTCGAAATCCACCTGTACGCCCGGCTTGCCTGCCGGATCCTTCACCCCCAGGCTGATCATGTCCACCTGCTGGGCAGGAAGCACGGAGGCCTGTACGGAAGGTGGAAAACACAGCTGGACCCCGAGCACGACCATGCACAACAGCATGAAGCGCTTGAACAAGGGGGGTCTCGCCGTGGACATGGTCCGTTAGTCGCTGCGAACGTAGGATACCGAAGGTGGCCTGCTCGAAGAATTAACAGAACATTACAATTCATGGCATCGGGGATCCCGTGTGGTGTCCCTTATGCTCTTGGATCATCTCCGATCCTCTTTCGCCTTCCTGCCGCGCTGGAGCAATTCGTCGTGGCGCCCGCTACGCCGCGCATGTTCCGCCTTGCATGAAGGCGTGATCGGGGCAGACCCTCGGTAAACCGACTTTGGGGACACCCCACTCGCCTACCCGGCGATCGAACCATCCGTCCCGATCATCGTCCAACACCTTGACCAGGGGCTCGGGAACGCGCACGCCGCCTATTGACCATGGGCCGTGCATGTATGAAATTCGCGTCCCCAATGGTCAACCTGATCATGAACCGCACCACCACGCTCCTTCTCGCCATTCTCTTCCAGACCACCACCTCCCTCGCCCAGGTGGTGATCAACGAAGCCAGCAGCCGCAACCTACGCTCCATCGCCGACGAGAACGGGGAATACCACGACTGGGTGGAGCTCTACAACACCAGCAACGAATGGGTGAACCTGGAGGGCTATTCCCTCACGGACGACATCACCGTGCCCAACAAGTGGACCTTCCCTGCCATGGGGCTCGCACCACACGGGTACCTGGTGGTGTTCTGCAGTGGCTATGATCGGCTGCCACGCGCCGGCCAGACCACCGTGGCCGTGGTCACCGCCCACACGCCGGTGGCGGGCTGGAACACACATACGTTCGGCGCCCCATTCACCTGGGACGGCACCTCCAATGTGCTGGTGGAACTTTGCGCGGTGAACAACGCAGGCACCAACCTGAACGCCGTATTGAACCAGACCACCACTGCGTTCGCCTCCACCACCTTCACCTATTCCGACTCCGTGGCCACCGCCTGTGGACTGACCGTGGGTAATGTCTCCCACCGCCGCCCGGTGGTGAAGCTCAATGGCATCACGATAGGCACCAGCGATTGGCAGAACAACGGCATCCAATTCCCGGCACCCTACGGCAGCTGGGCCGGTGCATCCAAGCACGCCATGCTCTTCCGTGCCTCGGAGCTGTCGGCGGCGGGCCTTTCCGCCGGGGATATCAACAGCCTGGCCTTCGAGGTCACGGAGCCGAACGGGGCCTTCTGCAGTGAGATCGACATCCGGCTCGGGCACGTGGTCGAGAACGAGGCGACCGCAGGGTTCATCCCTTGGTACGGCGCTTACCAGTTCCACACCAACTTCGGTCTGGCTCGCGGGGGGGAGAACGTGATGCTGTATTCTCCATCGCAACAGTTGGTGAATGAGCTATTCGTGGAACAGGAGATGCCGGACCACAGTTCCGGTCGATGGCCCGATGCCTCCAACAACACCTACCTCTTCGATACGCCCACGCCCAATGCCAGCAATTCCCCCAGCGAACCGTACACCGACTACGCCGCCACCCCACAACTGCTGACACCCTCTTCCATCTCCGCCACCGCCATCACCGTGGATGCCACCAACCCCAACGGAGGCAACAGCACCATCCGCTACACCCTGGATGGCAGCGAACCCACCACCACCTCGCCGCTCTTCGTCATGCCGCTCACCATCACCTCTTCCACGGTGGTCCGGATGCGCGCGTTCGTACTCGGTCTGCTCCCCAGCAAGATCGCCACGGCCTCCTACCTGATCGCGCCGGACCATCACTCCCCGATCCTCTCCATCACCACCCCGGACAACAACCTGAACGGACCAGAAGGGATCTTCACCCGCTGGTGGCGCGATGATGACATCCCGGCCAACGTGGACTACTTCAACCAGGATGGCACACTGGCCTTCTCCCAACGTACCGGTATGCAGCTGGATGGAGGCCTCGGAGGCAGCCGTACCCAGCCTCAGCATTCTTTCCGACTCGAACTCGACAATGCGACCCTCGGTGCCGGTTCGGTGAACCTGCCCCTGATCCCCGACAAACCAGGACGCACCGAATACAGTCGGCTGTACCTGCGCAACGGGAGCAACCAGCACCTCTTCCTCCCGCACAAGGATGCCGCACAGGTGAAGATGATGGCCGGCGCCACCAACAGCTACTACTCCGCCTGGACCCCGGTCACGGTCTATATCAACGGACAGTATTTCGGCCTGTATGAGCTGCGCGAGAAGATCGATGCGGAGTTCTTCGCCACGGCAGAAGGTGCGAACACCGACTCCATGGACGTGCTGACCTTGAGCGCGTGGAACGGCTCGGCACTGCAGGCCAACCACGGAAGCACCGAAGGGTTCTGGCAGGATGTCTCCGCTGCCTTGGCCGTGAACACGAACAGCCCCACCTACTGGGAGGAGCTTGATACCTACTTCGACCTGGTGTGGTACACCGACTACATCATCGGCCAGCAGTGGATGGGCACCACGGACTGGCCCATGAACAACATCAAGCTGTATCGCTCCAACACCACCGGGCAACGGTGGCGTTTCGCCACCACCGACCTGGAGACCGCCATGGCGCCGAACGGGCAGACCGGGCCCGATTTCAATGCCCTGCTCTATTCCAGCGCACAGGACCCCGAGCTACCCTACTCCCACATTTGGCAGCGAAGCATCCTGAACCCCCGGTACCACGACTACTACATCAATCGCTTCGCCGATGTGATGAACAGCGCTTACCTCGATGACCGCTTACAAGGGATCGCAGAGGAGATGTACGACCTGACCCGGCCCGACATGGGTGATCAGCTGCTGCGTTGGCGAGGCACCGACACCACGGCACTGCTCCTCGCCTATGAAGGTTTCCACGAGGCCTTCGCCAACGACCTGGCCCTGCGCACCCCCGAGGTCCGCGATGACATCCAACAATTCTTCGGCCTGCCACGCCAGGTGGATGTGACCCTCGATGTGCATCCTGCAGGCGCAGGAAGGGTCAGGATCAGCACGTTGAACCCGGACACCTATCCCTGGCAGGGCGTGTATTTCGATGGTGTCCCCGTGGGCATCACCGCAGTGGCGGAGCCAGGGTTCGTATTCGACCATTGGCAACAGAACGGGCTGTTCACCGATACGCTGCAAGCGGCCTTCCTGGACACGCTGACCGCCGATGCGATCCAGTTCGATGCATACTTCCGCCCCAGTGGCATCGGCATGGACGAGCATGGGACGCGGCTGTTCAACCTCTACCCCAACCCCGCCAACAGCGACCTCTTCATCACCACCGACCACCGGTTCTCCGCACCCACGCGCTACCAGGTGATCGACCTTCGTGGGACGATCCTTGACGAAGGCACCTTTGCTGCGGACCGCTCCCGTCATACGCTGGACATCGCCGCCTTGGCCGCCGGAGTATACCAGCTCAGGCTGTTCAACAACGACCATCGGGAGGCACTACGGTTCGTGAAGATGTAGGTCCTCCGCTCCCATGGGGAAGGGCATGGAGGCGCTCCGGTCACCAGCGGACCGGAAATCCGACCTTTGCCCTCCCTGATGCGTTACAAGACCTCCCTTTCCGCCCTGCTCACTGCGGTCACCATCGCCAGCACCACCCAAGGGCAGATCACGATCAACGAAGGCAGCAGCCGGAACGCCCGTACCGCGGCCGATGCCGTGGGCGAACACCACGATTGGCTGGAACTCCACAATGCCGGCGCCACCCCCGTGGACCTGGCCGGATACGCCCTGAGCGACGACAGCCTCCAACCCGCCCGGTGGACCTTTCCGCAGGTGACCATCCCTGCCCATGGCCACCTGCTGATCCATTGCAGCGGCGAGGACCGAGGTCCACGGGGCGCCATGGCCACCGTGGCACAGCTCACGGCCCTCACCCCCACCACCGGATGGAACACCCACACGCTCACCTCCCCCATCCACTGGGACGGCACCTCGAACTTGCTGATCCAGACCTGTGGCCTTCGTGGGGCCCTGGGCGGTCCGCTCAATGCCGTCTTCTATCAGACCACCACCCCGTTCCTCTCCAGCGCTGGTGCCTTCGGGCACGACCCCTCGCTCACCTGCGCCATGCCCTACGGCGACCTCTCGCATCGCCGCCCGGTGATGCGCGTGAACGGGCACACCATCGGCCTGTACGACTGGCTCAATGCCTTCGTGCAGCTGCCTGCCCCCTATGCCAACTGGCAGGGTGGCGCCAAACAAGCCTATCTGATCCTCGCCAGTGAACTCCTGACCGCCGGGGTCTCCCCAGGGCCCATCACCACCCTGGGCTTCAATGTGGTGAACACCCACGGTGCGCAGATGGAACAACTCGACATCCACATGGAGCTGACCACGCAGCCTGAGCTCACCGCCGCCTTCAGGCCCACCCAGCCCAGCGACGAGCTGCACACCAACTTCAAACTCGGACGCAACGGCGAGACCATCTACCTGTACAGCCCCGCACAGGTGATCCTCGATAGTTTGCACGTGGTACAAGGTGCGCCCGACCACAGCAACGGGCGTTCGCAGGATGGTGGCGACGATGACGTGCTCTTCACCACCCCCACCCCGGGCGCCAGCAACAACGCTTCCACAGCGTACAACGGCTACGCCAACACACCCATCATCGACCCGCCTTCCACCTTGTCGGCCACGCCCGTGAACGTGGTGGTGTACAACACCAACACCGCGCCCAGCGAAGTCCGCTATACCCTCGATGGATCCGAACCCACGGCGGCATCCACCCTCTACACCGGGCCCATCACCCTTGCCAACACCGCCGTGCTGAAGGCCTGTGCCTTCAAACCCGGGAACGCACCCAGCCCGGTGGCCGCCGCTTCCTACCTTATCGGTGCCGACCACACCACGGCCGTGATCTCCGTGGTGACACCAGAGGACGGACTGTATGGTGCACAGGGCATCTTCACCAACTGGCACCGCGACGACGAGGTGCAAGCCCATGTGGACCACTTCAGGCCGAACGGCCAGCTGGTGGTTTCGCAGTTCGCCGGCATGCAGGTGGATGGCGGGCTGGGCGGCAGCCGGGGGTTCCCCCAGCACTCCTTCCGCCTCGAATTCGACAACGGCACGCTCGGCGATGGCCGCGTGAACACGCCCCTGATCCCGGACCGCCCCGCACGCACGCGCTATAGCCGCATCTACCTGCGCAACGGCAGCAACCAGTTCCAGATCCTTCCGCACAAGGATGCCGCACAAGTGAAGATGATGGCCGGGGCCACCAAAAGCTATTACTCCGCATGGACCCCCGCCACGGTGTACATCAACGGCCAATACTTCGGGCTGTACGAACTGCGTGAGAAATTCGACGACGAGTACTTCCGGACCCTCGAGAACGCCGACGCCGACTCCGTGGACCTGCTCTCGGTGAGCGCATGGAACGGGGCGGTCCTGCGCCCCACCGAAGGCCAGGTGGATCCCTTCTGGCAGGACCTTTCCGCATTCCTGCTGATCGACCCCGGCCAACCCGACTTCTGGGACCTGGCGAATGAGCGGTTCGACCTGGAATGGTACACCGACTACATCATCGGCCAGCAATGGATGGGCACCAAGGATTGGCCCGTGAACAACATCAAGATCCAACGATCCAACGCCACCGCGTTCAAATGGCGCTTCTGCACCATCGACCTGGAGCTCGCCATGGCCCCCAACGGCCAATCGGACCACACCTTCAACGCCATCACCTGGACCGCCAACCAGCCCAACGACGTGCCCTATACACGCATCTGGCAGCGCGGCGTAGAGAACCCGCGCTTCCACGACCACTTCATCAACCGCTTCGCCGATGTGATGAACAGCGCCTATCTGAACGACAGGATCGTATCGATCGCGGAACAAGCCTACATCCTCACACGACCGGAGATGGGCAGGCAGTTCCAACGCTGGAGCAGCAGCGACACCACCGCCTTGCTCGCCCAGTTCGATGCCAACCACGCCGCCTTCGTGGACGACCTGGAACAACGCACCCCGGTGATGCGCGACCATATCCAGAACCACTTCGCCCTGCCCCGCCAAGTGGACATCACCCTTGACGTGGTGCCGGCCGGGGCGGGTTCCATCCGCATCAGCACCCTGCACCCCGACACCTACCCGTGGGAAGGGGTCTACTTCGATGGGGTACCCGTGCGGATCGAAGCCGTGGCCGAGGAAGGATACGCGTTCAGCCATTGGACCCCGAACGCGGTGATCGACCAGATCACCAACACCACCTTCCTGGACACCCTCGCCGCCTACGCCCTGCTGTTCGAGGCCAACTTCATCCAGGACTTCCCCACCGCGCTCAACAACACCACCAGACCCCTGCTCGCGGTGGCGCCCAACCCTGCCACCACGGAACTGACGGTGAACACCGAGGCGCTCCAGGCCCCACTGCGCTACGAGATCCTCGACCTACGCGGACAACGGGTGCGCCAAGGCGTACTGGGCGCCAGCCCCCGTGCCGTACTGCCGCTGGGCACCATCGCCAACGGCCATTACCAACTGCATGTCACCGACCAACACGGCACACGTGCCGTGGCCCGTTTCGTGAAACTCTGACCACGACCGCATCCATGGCCGAATACCGCCCAGAACGACACATCGACCTGAGCTTCCTCGCCGGACCACGCTCCCGATGGAATGAGTTCAAAAGCGTCCTCTCCATCGCCCGTGAATTCATCTACGGATTCCGTCGCCTGCACTTCGTCGGCCCATGCGTCACCTTCTTCGGTAGCGCCCGCTTCAAGGAAGACCACCCCTACTACGAGGTGGCCCGGGACCTCGCTCGCCGCGTGGGCCGCGTGGGCTTCACCATCATGACCGGTGGCGGGCCGGGGATCATGGAGGCCGCCAACCGCGGCGCACGCGATGTGGGGGCCCGCAGCGTGGGGTGCAACATCGTGCTGCCCGCCGAACAGTACGCCAACCCCTACCTCGACGACAGCCTCACCTTCCA
>CAUJED010000085.1:0-12432 GCA_963169535.1 Bacteroidota bacterium
AGCCTCCTTCTCTCCTTCTCTCCTTCTCTCCTTCTCTCCCTCACGTCCTCAAACGATCGGAACAGAACGCTTCACTGTTGCCGCCGCAGTAGGCTGATCCTATATCGTGCTGAAGTCGTGATGCATGGAGATCCCCAAGGAACATGTCGTCGGTGTAGCCAAGATGTGCAGGTACTACACGATCATCACCCCCACGCTGATGGGCGAAAAGAAGAAAGCCGCCTCTTTCGAGACGGCCTTCTTCATGATGTCAGCCGCGGTCAATGCTGAACCTGGATGGAGCGTTGTTGCTGGATCCGCCCTTGCTTGTCGACCAGTCGAAGCATGTACATGCCGTTGGCCAGGTCGGCAACGGAGAGGCTGCCTTGTTCCGCGCTTTTCCACGCACTACGAACGACCACCTTACCTGTGCTGTCCACGAACTCCACCTGGGCGACCCCTGCAGGCATGCCTTCCAGGATCAACCGGTCGTGCGCGGGCACCGGGCTGGCCGTGAAGGTCCGTACTTGTCCGCCTTGGATCCCCGTGCTCACCACCAGAATGGTGTTGCTCACCAACGAACACCCACCGGCGTACGTCCCGGCCACGTGGTAGTTCCCTTCTTCCATGGGCACGATGCTCTGGGAAGCCGCATCAGGGATCACTTCGCCGTTCAAGTACCAGGTGTAGCCGTTCGCACTGGTGCTGCTAAGCACACCGTTGTTCTGGGTGATGGTGGGTGCATCCATCGGGCATTGGTCCACGATCCGGCGGATGGTGCCGGTATTCACGTTGGCGACGAACAACTCGCCTGCGCTGTTCTCCGCGATGGCCGATGTGCCCGTGCCGCCGTTGTTCGCGCGCACCTGCTCCCGCACCCATCCCCCCCCCCCATCGGGGTGCAAGGAGAAGTACGGAGTAGGGCAATAGTCGGTGTAGATGTACCGGCCGAACAAACGTGGGAACTCACTGCCCCGGTACACGCGCCCTCCGATCACCGAGCACCACCCGGCACTGTGCGGATGCACGCTCACCGGTCCCACGAAAGATGCCGCCGGTGGACAGTCGTCATCGATGCCCGGGGTGGCGATATCGCCCTCGTAGCAACGCCAGCCGAAATTGGGACCGCTATGATCCCCGGCAGGAAGGAAGTTCACCTCCTCCCGTTGGTTCTGGCCCACGTCGCCGATCCATAGGTCGCCCGTCTGCCGGTCGAACCCGAAGCGCCAGGGGTTACGCAGGCCGCTGGCCCAGATCTCCGGCAGGGTGTCCGTGGCCAGACCCACCCAGGGGTTGGTGGGCGGAATGGTGTAGCCGCTCTCGCCGCTCACATCGAGCCGGATCATATCGCCCAAGGGGGTGCGCAGGTCCTGTCCGTTGTTCCAAGGGTCGTTCCCGCTACCGCCATCGCCGAACCCGATGTAGAGGTGACCATCAGGTCCGAAGTCCATGTCGCCGCCGTTGTGGTTGGTGGCCGGCTGGCTCACCGTATAGAGGATCTCCTCGCTCTCCACGTCCGCACTATCCGGGTCGGCCGACACTGTGAAACGCGATACGCGCGAGGTGCCGTTGCCATCGCCGAAGATGTAGTACACGTAGAACCGGCCGTTGGTCTGGTAGTGCGGGTCGAAGGCCAAGCCCAGCATCCCTTGTTCCCCACCATTGTCATTCACCCGGTCCTCGATATCGAGGAATGGCCGGGCGGACACCACCCCGTCGGCCGATAGGATCTTGATTTTGCCCGCTTGCTCCACCACGAAGAGTCGCTCGTCTCCGCAATGGGCGATATCCACGGGGCTTGAAAGACCGGTGGCGAAGGGCTCCAGGTTGATGGTGACCGGGTTCTGGGCTATGGCCATCGCCGTGGTGACGAGGGTGGAGCATAGGGTCGTTATCCGCATACAGGGTAGTTGGTTTGGCCCAAAACTATTCGGGATGGCCCTCCTGACATCCGACTTTCGACCAAGGGCTACTTTTGCGCCCCCATTGGTCCCATCGCTTCGGACCACAAGGCCCCAGCATGTCGTTGAAGGACGCAATAGAACACCGGCGCACGTTCGCCATCATCAGCCACCCCGATGCGGGCAAGACCACCCTCACCGAGAAGTTCCTTCTTTACGGTGGTGCGATCCAGACCGCCGGTGCGGTGAAAAGCAACAAGATCCGGCGTGGTGCCACCAGCGATTTCATGGAGATCGAGCGGCAACGGGGGATCTCGGTGACCACCTCGGTGATGACCTTCGACTATGCCGATAAACTGATCAACCTGCTGGATACCCCGGGGCACCGCGACTTCGCGGAAGATACCTACCGCACCCTCACGGCCGTGGACAGTGTGGTGCTGGTGATCGACTGTGTGAAGGGCGTTGAGGCACAGACCGAGCGCCTCATGGAGGTATGCCGCATGCGCAATACCCCGGTCATCGTCTTCATCAATAAGTTGGACCTCGAGGGTCGCGACCCCTTCGACCTGTTGGACGAGCTGGAGGAGAAGCTCTCGATCAAGGTGCGCCCCATGAGCTGGCCCATCGGTATCGGTGCCACCTTCCAAGGCGTGTACGACCTGTTCAGCAAGAGCCTGCGCCTGTTCGACCCCGGCAAGTCCAAGGTGGAACAGCACAGCGAAAGGATCGCCGACCTGCAGGACCAGCGCCTCGCCGCGAGCCTCGGCGAGGACCCCGCGGCACAGCTGCGTGCCGATATCGACCTGATCGAAGGTGTGTACGACCCGCTGAGCGTGGAGGCCTATCGTGCAGGGCGCATCGCTCCGGTCTTCTTCGGTAGCGCGTTCAACAATTTCGGGGTGAAGGAGGTCCTCGATGCTTTCGTGCAGATCGCCCCGCCCCCCGGCCCACGCCCCACCGACCAAGGCGAAGTGCGGCCCGAGGATCCGAAGTTCAGCGGCTTTGTCTTCAAGATCCACGCGAACCTCGATCCCAACCACCGCGATCGCATCGCCTTCCTGCGGATCTGTTCCGGCCGCTTCCAACGCAACACGTACTACAAACATGTGCGGCTCGAAAAGCAGTTGCGCTTCGCAACACCCACCAACTTCCTCGCCGCACAGAAGACCATCGTGGATGAGGCCTGGCCCGGCGATGTGATCGGCTTGTTCGATACCGGCAACTTCAAGATCGGCGACACCCTCACCGAAGGTGCCGACTTCAACTTCCGCGGTATCCCCGCCTTCTCGCCCGAGCTGTTCCGCGAGCTGGTGAACCTCGACCCCATGAAGACCAAACAGCTCGACAAGGGGATCCGCCAGCTCACCGACGAAGGTGTGGCCCAGCTCTTCACCCAACAGCCCGGCAACAAGAAGGTCGTAGGGTGTGTGGGCGAACTGCAGTTCGAGGTGATCAGCTACCGCCTCGAACATGAGTACGGTGCCAAATGCGCCTTCCAACAGATCGCAGCCCACAAGGCGTGCTGGATGACCACCACCGACCAGGCCGCCCTGGACCAGTTCATTCGCGTGAAGGCCCAACAGATCGTGCAGGACAAGGACGGTAACCCCGTGTACATGGCCCCCAGCGCCTACATGCTCGACCTGGAACGGAGGAACAACCCGGAGATCACCTTCCACACCACCAGCGAGTTCAAGACCGCCGCCGATCAGGTGGCGCCGTAGAGCCTGTTCAGGATCTTCCCCTATTCAAGCGAGTGGTGAGGATCTGGTGACCGGACGAGGAGCGGAAAGGGAGCATAGCCGGAGCTACGTGACGACTTCCGCGACCTTATTCCTTCTCTCCCTCTCGTCCGATCCGAACAGACCGCCTCTTTGTTGCCGCCTCCGGAGAGGACACTGCACCTGGTCTGGCCTCGGTGCGTGTGCCACACCCCGTTCCGCGGTGGGTGCAGGGCCGCCCCGACCCAAGGGCTCCGTTAACCAACTTTAGGATGCCTCGAAGAACCTCGAACGGATGGCGCGCACCGCTATCATTCGTCCAGACGAGGCGCTCCGAAGAGAGGATACTGGATCGAAGTATCCGACTGAGGAGCAACAAAATATGGGCGAATGAGAGCAAGCGATGACCGCTGTGCTTCTTGCTCATGAACGCCGCCGGAACGAAGTTCTTCGAGGTACCCATTAGGGAAACATCGGTCGGAGGCGCTCGGTACACGACTTGGAACGCGTTTTGCTCCGACCACCCGCAGCTATTTTTGCCCCATGCGCAGCCACCTTTCAGCCCTGCTCCTTTCCTGCTCCGCCCTGGCCGGAACCCTCAACGCCCAGGATCCTGTTCGTGAGATCGAAGTGACCATCCAAGGCACGGCCAAGGACACCATCTACCTGGCCAACTACTACGGCAACAAGCTGTACTACGCGGACACCTGTGTGGCGGATGCCAAGGGCAAGAGCGTTTTCAACAGCAAGAAGGGGTACAAGGCCGGGGTGTATGCCGTGGTGATCCCCGGGCCGAAGTTCTTCGAGGTGGTGGTGAACGAACCCGTGATCAAGCTGGTGTCCGATACCACCGACCTGGTGGGCCACCTCCAGGTGAAACAATCCAAGGAGAACCAGGTGTTCTTGGACTATATCCGGTTCCTGGGGGCCAAGAAGAAGGAAAGTGACCTGATCAGGTCCCAGATGGAGGCCCAGTACGACCCATTGGCCAAGAACGGGATGCGGGCACAACTGGAGGACATGGACAAAGCGGTGCGGAAGTACCAGACCGATGTGATCGCCGCCAACCCCGGGCTGCTCGCCGCGGCCTTGGTGCGCATGGGCATGGCCCCCGAACTACCCGAGATCCGCAAGCCCGACGGCTCGTTGGATAGTGCCGCGCAATACTATCAATACCGCGCACGCTACTGGGACCATTTCGACCTCAAGGACGAACGGATCGTGCGGGTCCCTGTGTTCGCCAACAAGTTCGAGGAGTACATCGGCAAGATCGTGCCCCAGTTCCCGGATACCATCAATGCCATGGCCGACGCCTTGATCGCCCGTACCGATGGCAAGAACGAAGTGTTCAAGTACATGGTGAACGCGATCACGCACAAGTACGAGACCAGCGACATCATGGGCATGGATGCCGTGTTCGTACACATGGGACAGACCTATTACTGCCCCAAGGATGGAAAATCCGGACGTGTGGACTGGATGCCCCAGGACAAGCTGGATAAGCTGTGCGAGCGGGTGAAGAAGCAGGCCCCGATCGTGCTGGGCAACAAGGCCCCCTACCTCTGCCTCACCGATACCACTGAAGCGAAGTGGATCAACTTCTACGACCTGCCCCAGGAATACGTGGTGATCATCTTCTGGGATCCGCACTGCGGCCACTGCAAAAAGGAACTCCCCGAATTCGTGAAGGTCTACCACGAGAAGATGAAGGCCCTGGACATCGAGGTGTACTGTGTGGCCAAGGCCGTGGATGCCACCCTCTACAAGGATTGGAAAGCCTTCATCCGGGAGCACGACCTGGATTGGGTCAACGTGGGATTGACCCCGCAGGTCTATGAAGAGGCTAAGAAGGATCCGCGGAAGTTCATCCCCAGGCTCACCACCATCGAAAGCCTCAACTATGCCGATACTTACGATGTGTACTCCACGCCGAAGGTCTTCCTGGTGGATGGTGAACGCAAGTTCCGCGGCAAACAGTTGAGCGCGGACCAGATCGTGGACCTGGTGACTCAGCTCCGCAAGCGGAACCCGAAGGAGTGAGCGGCTGCGGCACCGTTCGTGCCGTGAACACCGCCAGGATGACCGATCGAGTCGATCCCCGCGCGGGTGTTCACGTTCCGCGCCGTGTGCGCAGCGGACGGTGCACTCCGGTTGGACGTATCAGCGGCCCGTTCGTTCTTTCCGCCTGGATCCACCGAACGATACTTCCCGCAGGCCGTTATACCATTGGGACGGCCTTGTCCAAAGGGAAGCGTGCAGGCTGAGAACGGTCACCCCCTTTCAAAGCGTGATGGTCCGTAGCTCAACATGACGTACGCCATGCGACGCCGACAACAGCTACCGGAACGGTCGTGGCACGGACCCTATTCGGTCTCGTTCTTCCACATCACCTCGGTGATGCTCTGCCCGTTCTTGAAATAGAACGTACCCCACTTCGCGATCACCTTGGAATACTCGTCCGCTCTATTCCCGTTCACCACCACCCGGCGGATGATCACCTTGTTGCCCTCGGTGTAACTCTCCTCGGTGACCCCTTGCGGGTACTCCTGGGCCAGCTTGGAACGGTTGTGATCGGCGAAGGCCCGTGGGCGGTTCGCCGGGATGTTGTCCAGCTTCTCCTTGGCCGCGGCACGGGCGCTCGCACTATTCCCGGCGTAGGTGGCCTCGCGGTTCTGCAACGCTTGTTTCTCGGCTTCGACCTCGCGCTGTTGAGCCGCGACGTTGGCCGCACTGCGCTGGGCCAGGCCGTCTTGTTGTTCTTGCTGGGTGACAGCGGCATCGCGGGCCTGACCAGTGCGCCCTTGGGCTCCGCTCACCCGGGCCTGCTCCATATCGGCCAGTTCGTTCTTTCGCGCTTCCATGGCATCGGTACGCTCCACTTGGCGCTCGTTCCAGGTCCGCGTTCGTTCCATGCCGACCTCCTCCGTGTTCAGCTTCTCCTGGTATCCGCTGGCTCGCTGATCGGCCGAGCGGGTGCGCCGCTGTTCCTCTATCCGATCCAGGTCCGCACGTAACCGTTCCAATTCCTCGGCATTTTGGGTACGCCGTTGGTCATCACCTTGGTACAGACCGGCGGTCCCTTGTTGGATCATTTCCTTGTTCCGCACATCACCCATGCGCCGGTCACTGGCAGCCACCGCATTCTCCACCTCCTCTTGTTCCAGGGCGGAACGGAACTTCTTGATCCGCTCGTATTTATCCGCTTCCTCGCGTTCGCGTGCTTCGCGCATGAAACTCACCGCTTCATCCTCCTGGCCACCGCTCTGGGTCCGTTGCGTCCGAACCGGCTCCGAAACGACCACCTGCTTCTGTTTTTCCGCCTCCGCTTCGGCGCGTAACCGTTCTTGTTCAGCCAGGATCCGATCGATCTGATCGATCTTGGAGAGTGGGTAGGTCTCCTGGGGCCGAAGGTCGCTGGCCTGGGCGTATGCCGCCCTTGCCACGCTGTAGTCCTTGGCGGCCAACGAGGCATCCGCGGTGCTCAACAAGCTGCGGTACTGCTCTTCCAGGGCCTTGCTATTCTCACGTGCCAGGCGGTCGCGCTCTTCCGCGGCCCGCCGTGCGGCTTCGTCGGCTTCGGCCTTGGCTCGGCGTGCGGCCTCGTCGCGTTCCTGTTGGTCTGCCATGGCCAGCCTTGCTGCTTCGGCATCGGCGGCCTCCTTGCGCTTGCGCTCCTCCTCCAGGCGGCGTTGTTCGGCGGCGAGGCGTTCGGCCTCGGACCGCTTCGCGGCGTCGGAGGCCAGGCGTGCTTCGATGGCGGCCAGTTGATCCGTGGGGTACTTCTCACCGGGCTTCACCCCCAGCGCACCCTGGTAGTTCTCCCGCGCCTTGCCGAAGTCCTCGGCGCGGAAGGCCACATCGGCCGCAGCCACCAGCTCGCGGTAACGCGCTTCCACTTCATCCGCCGCCATACGGGCGCGGCGGGCTTCTTCATCGAGCCGGGCCTGCTCCGCAGCGGCGGCATCGGCGGCAAGGCGGTCGGCTTCGGCCTTGCGGGCTTTCTCCGCAGCGGCGGCTTCGGCGGCAAGGCGATCGGCTTCGGCCTTTTTCGCCGCATCGCCCAGCAGCCGGTCGATCTCCGCGATCCTATCCACCGGGTGCCGCTCCTCGGGCTTCACCCCGCTGGCGGCTTGGTAATCCGTGCGTGCGGCCTCGTACTGCTTCGCTGCGAAGGCCTTGTCGGCGGCGGCCACCAGGTCGGTGTACCGCTTGTCCCGGTCCTGCTTCTCGCGCAGAAGACGCTCCTCCTCGGCCTTGGCCCGGGCTGCCGCATCCAGCTGCTGCTCGATGGCCGCGATGCGTTCCTTGGGGTGCGCCTCGTTCGGCTTCAGCCCCAGCGCATCCTTGTAGTCGTTCAGGGCTTCGGACAGTTTCTTGCCGTCGTAGGCTTTATCCGCCGAGGCGATCAGGGCGGCATAGCGGGCTTCCAGTTCCGCCGCCTTCTTCTCGGCCTCGGCCTTCTTCGCGGCTTCCGCCACCAGGCGGTCCACCTCGGCGATCCGGTCCTTGGGGTACTTCTCCGCGGCCTTCACCACCAGCGCCTCGCTGTACTTCGCCTTGGCCGTGGGGTAGTCCTGCTTGTCGAAGGCCGCATCGGCCGCAGCGATGGCCGCATCGTACTTGGCATCCAGTTCGGCTTGTTTCCGTGCGGCTTCGGCCTCGGCCTTCCGCTTCACGATCAGCGCTATTTGGTCCTTGGGGTACTTCTCACCGCTCTTCAGCCCCGAGGCTTCGGTGTATTTCGCGGTGGCGGCATCCCATTCCTCCTTGCCGAAAGCGGCATCCGCAGCGGCGATGGCGGCCTGGTATTTCTCGTCCAGCTCCTTCTGCCTGGCGGCCTCGGCGGCCGCTTTCTCCGCGGCGGCCTTGCGTGCCACGATGGCCGCCAACTGATCCTTGGGGTACTTCTCGCTGCTCTTCAACCCCGAGGCCTCGGTGTACTTCGCGGTGGCGGCATCCCAGTCCTCCTTGCCGAAGGCGGCGTCCGCCGCGGCGATGGCCGCATTGTACTTCTCATCCAGTTCCCGGGCTTTCTTCTCTTCCTCGGCCTTCTTGGCCAGCTCCTCGCGTTTCTTCACGATCGCGGCAAGCTGGTCCTTGGGATACTTCTCCGCCGGTTTCAGGCCGCTGGCCTCGGTGTACTTGGCCTCTGCCGCGTCGTAGTCGGCGCTCTTGAAGGCCGCATCGGCGGCGGTGATGGCCGCTTGATACTTCTCCTGCAGCTCCTTGGCCAGGCGTTCTTCTTCGGCCTTGCGCGTGGCCTCATCCTTCTTCTGTGCGATGGCCGCCAGTTGGTCCTTGGGGTACTTCTCCTCGGGTTTCAGGCCACTGGCTTCGGTGTACTTGGCGGTGGCATCATCCCACTTACTGGCCTTGAACGCCGCATCGCCCGCTGCGATGGCCGCCTGGTATTTCTCCTGCAGCTCCTTGGCCTTCTTCTCCTCCTCGGCTTTCTTGGCGGCCTCGGCCTTCTTGGTGGCCACCAACGCCAGCTGGTCCTTGGGGTATTTCTCCTCGGGTTTCAGGCCACTGGCCTCGGTGTACTTGGCGGTGGCTTGGTCCCAGTTCTCGGCCTTGAAGGCCGCATCCGCCGCTGTGATGGCCGCTTGGTACTTCTCTTGGAGCTCCTTGGCCTTCTTCTCCTCTTCGGCCTTCTTGGCCAGCTCCGCCAGGATCACTTCGATCTCCTTGAGCTTCTGTTTCGGGTAGGCCTCGTTGTCCTTGATGTCCAACGCCCCATCGTATTTGGTCTTCGCGCCGGCATAGTCCTTCTTGGCGAAGAGGCCGTCGGCTTCCTTGACCAACGCTGCGTACTGTTCGTTGCGCTTCTTGTCCGCGTCCAGCGCATCGAGCTTCATCTTCGCATCGCTCAGCTTGGAGGTGGCAACCCCATCGCCAGGCTTCAGGGCCAAGGCCGCGGTGTAGCTGTCCACCGCCTTCTTGAAGTCGGAGCTGCCCATGGCGGTGTTCCCGTCTTGCATCAGCTTGGCGAACTTCGCTTCCGCATCGCCCTCGCGCTTGCGCTTGTCCTCGTACTCCTTCATCAACCGGGCCTGGGCGTCGCGCATGCGGTTGGTGTATTCCATGTCCCAGGCGAAGGTGCCAGCGGTATAATTGGCTTTGCCGAACGGCTCGTTGAGGATGGAATAGTCGATGCCCGGCAGGTCGGAGAGGATGGAGAAGTCGATGTTCATGCCATGCCCCCCCTGACGCTCCTCCTCCGGCACGTTGCGCGTGTCGATGGTGATGTTCTTGCCCACGAAACCCGACTTGGACACCATCACCTTGTAATCCGAACCGTAGTCCAGGTTCACCTCGTATTTGCCGCTGGCGTTGGTGGGCACCTCGATCAGCTTGGCGCCGTTCTTGAACACGGTTACCGTGACCCCGTCCAGCTTCTTGCTGGTGGTGAGGTCCTTCACGGTGCCATAGATCATCACGTTATCCACCTGGGCACGCACCGGACCCGCCAAGGCCACCACCAGTACCAGCCAGCACCAGCGCATCAACTCCATCTGCTTGGATCCCATATCGAAACGAACGTCTTGCAGGAGGTTCAATAACGGGGCAATTTACGACATCTTTGGGCGCCCGCTGGCCGACATTCAGCGTGTGCACTCCGATGTACAGTGTTTGGGAAACGAAGCATTTCCATCGAACCCCGGATCTCGTGGTGGTGGGTGCAGGCATCGTGGGCCTGTTCACCGCCCTGTTCTACAAGCGCAAGCACCCCGCCCACCACGTCCTGGTGGTGGAACGTGGGGCATTCCCCAGCGGCGCGAGCGTGAAGAACGCCGGGTTCGCCTGCTTCGGCAGCCCGAGTGAGCTGTTGGCCGATCTGGACACCGAAGGCACCGAGGCCATGTTGGCCCGCGTGGAGAACCGCTGGCGTGGCCTGCTGGAGCTGCGCGCCGAACTGGGCGATGAGGCCATCGGCCTGCGCCCCACCGGCGGCCACGAGATCTATGCCGCACATGACCGGCTGTACACGCGGGTGGCCGAGCGGTTCGATCGGTTGAACCAGCTGCTCCACCCCATCTTCGGCCGTGCCCCCTTCGTTTGGGACGATCCGGCCATCGGCACGTTCGGACTGGCCGGTGTGCACCACCTGGTGCGTACCGACCTGGAAGCCCCCGTGGATAGCGGGGCCCTGATGCGCACCTTGCTCGCCAAGGTGCAAGCCGAAGGGGTGCTCCTACGCCCACGGTGCCCAGTGGTGGCCTTGGAGGAAGCACCCACCGAGGTGGTGCTGCGCCTGGCGGACGATGCACCGATCCGCGCCGCGAACGTGGTGGTGTGCACCAACGGCTACACCCGGGCTTTGCTGCCCGATGTGGCCGTGGACCCCGCCCGTGGCCAGGTGTTGCGCACCGCCCCCATCCCGGGCCTCAGGCTGCGCGGGACCTTCCACTACGACGAGGGCTTCTACTACTTCCGCGACCACGATGGCGGCGTGCTGCTCGGCGGTGGACGCCACCTCGATGTGGTCGGCGAGACCACCACCGACGATGCCACCACCGCCCCGATCCAACAGGCGCTGGAGCAGTTGCTGCGTACGGTGATCCTGCCCGGACAGCCCTACCAGGTGGTGCAGCGCTGGAGCGGGATCATGGGCATGGGGCCCAGCAAGTCGCCGATCGTGGAGAAACGCTCGCCACGCGTGGCCGTGGCGGTGCGCCTGGGCGGCATGGGCGTGGCCATCGGCATCCGTGTGGCACGCCGGGTAGCGGAACTGGTCTGATCCATACGCCAAGCCGCTCCGGAACGGCGCCCTCCCCTTCGCGCCTATGGCTTGATGAAACGGACGGGCCGCAGGTCGGTGCCATCGAGCTGCAACAGGTAGGTGCCGGTGCCCAGTGGGGACGTGCCGATCCAGCCTTCGCCCTGCAAGGTGCCCTCCAGCACCCGGCGCCCCAAGGCATCCATGATGGTCCACCCGCCGTTGGCCAGGGTACGGCCACCGGCCTGTACCGAGAGCCGCTGGTGCGCCGGATCCTGCACCACCACCAGGCCTACCGTGCTGCGCTCGCCGACCCCTGTGGCCAGGAACGGCTCCGAGAGCACCTGGCAGGGCAGCCCTTGATCCACGAACACGGTGTACGACCCCTGCGCCCCCACCGGTATGCACGCCGCATCGCTGCCCGCCAGCGGTGCCCCGTTCAGGTACCATTGGTAGCTGGTGCCCGTGGGGCTGGCACAGAGCTCTCCCGCATCGTTGGCCGAGATGGTGGGCTGTTGCTCCTCGTCGAAGATCGCCGCCACCTCCACGCCGAGGTATTGCAGCGCATTGGGACAAATACCGGGTGCGGCGCTGCACGTGTAGTAGCCGGTGGTGGTGATCGCCAGCACCGGCCCTTCGGCCCCCTGCAACACCTGGCCGTTGCGGTACCAGGTGATGTGTACCGGGTCCGACATCCCGATGGTGAGCGTGAGGGTATCGCCCGGGCAGTAGTGCGCCTCCCCCTCGTTCACGATGGAATGGGGCTCATCGCCGCCGTGAATGGTGTAGATCGGCAGGAAGGCCCAGCCATCCACCAGCACGGGCGGCGACATCTCCGTGCAGCCGTTCAAGGTGACCTCCACTGTGAATTCGCTGCCCGCGTCGGTGTACTGGTCCACGAAGAGGCTCTGGGCCGTTTCGTCGGGAATCAATTCGCCATTCTTGTACCATTGGTACGTATCGTACACCTGGGTGGAGAGCTCGCCTTGTTCGTTGGGGCAGAGGATCATGTCGGCCGGTTCGATGGTGGGATCGAACGGGCATTGGGCCACTGCGTTGAACGAAAGGGCCAAGAGGGGGAGTAGGGCTGTACGCATGCTCGGTAGGT